>JAYVPR010000212.1:0-2048 GCA_043757245.1 Polaromonas sp.
ATAGCCAGCGCCTCGGGGACGCTCATGCCGGGTATGTCGAGGTGGGTGCCCTTGGGCCAGCGCCAGCCAAAATCACGCGGGTTTTTACTGTTCAGCTCAATGGGGAATATGTCGCTGAGGTCCTTCAGGTCGCGTTGCACGGTACGAAGGGACACATCGTAGCCAGCAGCATTGAGCTTGGCAGTGACGTCGCTGGCTTTGTCCCAGCGGCCGTCGTGCTTGGTGTCGGCGCGGCTAACGGTCAACATACGCATCATTTCCCACTGACGCTGCAGAGTGCTTTTAATATTTTTCTTGGGCATATCGACTTTATTTTCACTTTGGTGCGTTTGGGTCATGTCGAATTAGTCTGGATGCTTCGCAAGCCCCTTCACGTAACGCCAATGTTGCCTCCGTTTCATGCCTGAGGTGAAACCGCAGTTCTCCAAACTTGTTTTTGACTTGTGTTGCCTCAGGCCATTCGTCTGATTGCGGGTCGATTCCGTTACGCCGCGCTTCTTCTTCATTGGCTTGCGATAAATTCCAGACCAAGTCGAACCAGCCATCACCAAAATCAAAACCCCAGCACATTGACGATTCGGATGGCGGCAGGCCACGCCCACGATATAGCCGAGGGAATGCGTCAAACAGTTTTTGCGTGTTTTCTGGGCTCATTTCATCAACTCCATAGGCTTGTCGTCACTTGCTAAAAACCTAGCCAGTCGCACCATTGCCAGCGTGTCGAGCGTGCAGTAGTCGCGCAGTCCTTCCGTTAGGTGCTGTTTGCGAGCGTTTGGTGTCTCGGGATGCAGGATTTCTCGATAAGCCGCTTGCGCATCGCCACCATTGCCAACCGTGAGTTGGGTGTAATCGAGCTCCGGTGCAATGGTGGGCAGCACCGCCTTGAGGGACCATGAGCCTTGCATGTCGGGGTGGTAATAGCTGATTCTGGTCAACGGCAGCAAGTCAACAATGCGCGCGTTGATGGCGTCAAGCGCCGGTGCCAGGTCCGGAAAAAGCGCCGCCAGCTCTGCAATGCGACCTTTTTCAAATGCCTGAAAGTAGACAAACACCGGGCCTGCTGTACACAGCGCAGCAATCATCGTATCGGCACAGGCACTGCGCGGATCGTTGCCTGACACATCCAGAAACATGCTGTGCTGCAGGTGGCCGGGGTTGTGCTCGGTGTGGCATGACCACTGGAATGGCACCTGGGTGCTGTAGGGCCTGGTGTTCGCCCAGCGCGGCACAGCCAGATTAATGGTTTCAAAGTCCAGGTAGTAGCGGGGGTAAGGCAGCTCGGCCAACGTTTGCGCGGCTTCCCGCGTGAGTTCGGCAACGCCGGTCTGGCTGACACGTTGAATGCGTTGTTGGATGGCGTTCAGGTACTGCGCTGGCACTTCCAGTGCATCGTCAAACCCCTTGCTTCGCAAGTCGTCTTTGGTAGCAGCCCGCATTCTGGAGAACACGTCCAGCGGATACGCAGGCAGTACGGGCGGCACTGTATTTCTGTTGCAGTAAGGCTTGAACGGGCACTCGAACGGCTCATCACACTGCTCACCCACTGCAATGGTGGGCTCAGCGCCTGCCAAACTGCTACGGGCTTGCGCCACCCAGTCGGGCACATTGTCCAATAGCGGGTAGACCGCATCATCCAACGGCGCGTGGCAAAACAAGCCCTGATAGTTACCGTCGCCCTGGTACACAAACGCCGTGTCAATGTGCGCCAACTCTATTGATGCCAAGGCAAGACCGTTTTGCCGCAGCACCCAGGCTTGTATCGCGCAATCATCGACGTGGTAAGGCTTGACGCTGGCGGATGACTTCACCTCAACCATGCGGTAGCCGCTGGGGGTGGGCAACAACAGGTCGGCACGTACCAACACGCGGTCGTGCTGGAAGGTGGCTTCAAATATGGGCTTGTCCGGATGGGCAGCCATGACCGATTTGGTGGCAGCCAGGGCAGCGATGAGGTCATCATCGTCGCCGATCAAGATGCCCTCGGGAAACAGGCTTTGGGCCACCTCGCCCACTTCGTAGCCAATCTGAAAGCCACGCTCGGCCTTGTC
>JAYVPR010000213.1:0-2041 GCA_043757245.1 Polaromonas sp.
TTGCATCAAGCCCGCAATTTTGAGGGTGCCCCGGCCCCAGGTTTCGATCAAACCGCGACGGTAAAACACCTTGGCAATCCAGGGGTTCCATGGCTTGGATTCGTGCGGCAGATAGAGTTTTTCAGGGGTCAGCCCAAAGTGCAGTTCGCCGGGGGAGATGACCTCAAGCCGGTCGTCGTACAAAGCCACAGACACCGAGCCTGCTGCGCTGGCGTAGTCGCGGTGGATGAAGGCGTTGGCCAGGGCTTCACGTACGGCTTCAACCGGCAGCGCGGGCGTGTCGATGCGGGCCATTTGACCGGGCACAATTTTGCCGGCCACGGGCATCCAGTCAATCAGAAAGCGCTCTGCCCGGCGCATGAGTGCAAAGGCGTTGCCCGCGTATTGGCGATTGTCCAGAAACTCGTCGCGTGTGGTGCCTTTGAAGCGGGCTACTCGCAAATTAAATTGAGGAAACTCGGGTATGGCGTGATCGTCCCTGCAAAACAGGGCGATGGCGGCGCGGCTGATTTGGTCGCCTTGCACCAGCAGGCCCAAACCCCGCAGCAGGCCCATGGGGTCACGGGTGCCGGGGTCTTCCATGCGACCACGCCGAATGGCTTCTTCGATGGTGACCACGAGTTCACGCGGGTCCAGGGTGTCGATGCCGCAGCCCTCGGCGGCCTGCATTTCCCAGCGGTTAGTGGCGTGCATCGACTCGATCAGCAAGCGTTGGTAGGTGGCTCGCGGCATGACGCGGGTGGTGTTGAGCACCCGCTCGTAAGGGACGCCGCGAAAGGAAACGGGCGCCTGTGCGGCGCGCTCGACCTGAACCACCAGCACTTCTAATCCAGCCTCATCCCCCTCGGTGACAGGAATGCGTTGAAGGTGCGGGAGCAGCGGCGGCTCGAAGCCCTGAAACTCTTGGGCCAACTCCTCCAACGTGCGGTCGGTTACTTTTTGGCTCACCACTTTACCACCGGGGGTGACGCCGAATACTCTCCACTTGCCCGCCTTGCCCATTGGCCAGCGCACACAGACTGCGGCAGGCGCGGTCTTTCTCTGCCGTGGACTTTTTGAGTTCCAGCGTCAGGGATTCGCCTGCGGCGATGAGGGTGTGGAGGGCTAGGCGCATGTCCAAATCAGAAGTTCACGCCAAGATAGCTCTCAATCTTGTGCGCGGCAAATTCCAGCATCTCGCGCGTTAGCGAAGGCTGCACGCCAATCCAGAAGGTGTTGTTCATCACGTTGTCGGTGTTGGTCAGGTCGCCGCTGATGCGGTAGTTACACATTACTCAGTACCTCGTCTGCCATATTGGGGATTGGTTTTTCCATTTTTAATAGCAAATTATTCAAACTTAACGAGGGCTACAGGCTAATTCATCAATTAACACAACGCTGCTGCGCCGCTTGGGCGAGCTGGTCGTAGGCTTGCTCCAGCATGGGCACATGGGCCACCAGCCGGCTCAGGTTGAGCAGCACCAACTCGGGCTGTGCCGGGTATTCGTGTGCCGTCTGGTTGCGTAGTTCGCGCAGCAGTTGCCACTGCTCGACACTGGGGAGCATGCCCAGCTTTTCGGCGCGGTTGAGTTTGTCAAGAAAGGGCTCGTTGTCGCGCCACTCCTGCGTGAGCTGCAGCAACGCGGGCAAGAGGCGCATGCCGATGGCATCTTGTAGACGACCAAACCTAAAGACCATCTGATCAAGCGTGCGAACCTCTTCATCACTCAGTGGCGGCGCCGGTGTCTGATTAAAGGCCCCAAATGCGCATGCTTCCAGCCAAGCTTGATGCAGGCGCTGGCGGTGCAGCGCACATTCGGCCAACGCGGGTTGGAGCTTGAATTCAATTATTTCTTTGGTTTGCATCGTCATGTTCATAGTGGCACCCCGGATTGCTGCGCCATGCGGTGAATGGGTAGCACAGCTTCGCCCGGCGCAGGGGCAAAGACCAGGTCGATGCGCTGGTCACCCAATTGCTGTTTGATTTTGACCAGAAATTTTAACTTGTCATCAAGCTGCGCCGCCAAGGGCAAGGCGGCCTGCGTTACGTAGAGGTCAATAT
>JAYVPR010000214.1:0-7423 GCA_043757245.1 Polaromonas sp.
GTGGCCATCGGCATCAAACACAGGCGCACAAAAGCCGCCCACGCCGGGCAGCAGGGTGTTGACCACCCGGCCAACGCCGTGGCGGCGCGCCTCATCCAGCAGCTCAGTGACCTGCGCCATGTTGGTGGGCAAATCTTGCCGACCCAGCTTTTGCGCACGCGCCAGTTCGTCTTTGAGCAAGCCCTTCAGACGCGTATTGACCGCGCTTTGCCGCGTGCCCATAAAAGCCGAAAAGCACAGCCCAGTGGCCGACGACAGCAACGGCATCACATCGCCCAGGCGCAAATTAACCGTCACGGTTCGAGGCGACTCCTCCCAATGCACCATGCACGGACCCTGGTTGCCCCATACGGCCAGCGCCAGCGTTTGGTCGATTTTTGGCATCAAGAGGTTGAGGCGCGCTCTGGCCAACCTAACCGCATCCATCCTTGAGAGAGAAGCGATCCCTAACTTTAGTGCGGCAGGCCCGAGGTCGTAGCGGGTCGTGCCAGCGTCTTGCACCACCAGGCCCAAGCGCTGAAAGCTGACCAGATAGCGGTGCGCCTTGGCTGCGCTCATGCCCGCTTTGGCGGCCAGGTCGCGCAGCATCAATGCGCTGCCTGCGTTGCTCAGCACGTCCAGTAAACTGAAACCGACCTCCACCGACTGAATGCCAGCGCGCTGCGGCTCGGCATCGCTTCGTTCATTCATGGTGGGCGTTGGTTTCGATGTCATGTGCTCTCTATAATTACTTTTAGGTAAATAAATTTCACTTATCGTAACGCTGAACAGGCAACCGAAAGAAACCGGATGAAACTCGCCACCTACAAAGACGGCACGCGTGATGGTCAGCTGGTTGTTGTCTCGCGGGATTTGTCAAGCGCGCATTATGCAACTGGCATTGCCAGCAAATTGCAGCAAGTGCTGGACGACTGGAACTTCCTGTCGCCGCAATTGCAGGACTTGTACGACACGCTCAACAACGGAAAACCACGTCACGCGTTCCCGTTTGAGCCCACTCAGTGCATGGCCCCACTGCCGCGCGCCTACCAGTGGGCTGACGGCTCAGCCTTCATCAACCACGTTGAGCTGGTGCGCAAAGCCAGGGGCTCTGAAGTGCCGAAAACTTTTTACACCGACCCGCTGATGTACCAGGGCGGTAGCGACGACTTCATCGGCCCGCGAGACGACGTGGTGGTGGCCAGCGAGGCATTCGGCATTGACTTTGAAGCCGAGATTGCCGTGATCACCGCTGACGTGGGCATGGGTACGACAAAGACCCAAGCGATCGACGGCATTCGGCTGGTGATGCTGGCCAACGACGTGTCGCTGCGCAACCTTATCCCCGCCGAGCTGGCTAAAGGCTTCGGTTTTGTTCAAAGCAAGCCCGCTACAGCATTTAGCCCGGTCGCCGTCACCACTGACGAACTGGGCGACGCGTGGCGGGGCGGCAGACTGCACATGACGCTGCAAAGCACCTGGAACGGCCGCAAAGTCGGCATGTGCGAGGCCGGACCAGAAATGACCTTTCACTTCGGTCAATTGATCGCCCACATCTGCAAAACCAGAAACGTACGCGCTGGCAGCGTCATCGGCTCAGGCACCGTGAGCAACAAAGACTGGACCCACGGCTACAGCTGCATCGCCGAAAAACGCGCCATTGAAACCATCGAAGGCGGCGCACCCGTGACCGAGTTCATGAAGTTTGGCGACACCATCCGCATTGAGGCCAAAGGCAAGGATGGGCAAAGTGTGTTTGGGGCGATTGAGCAGAAGGTGGTTGCATTGAAGATAAGTTAGAACATGTCATCGGCAAAGTTGGTGCATGCTAAATTCTGCAAATTGAAAATCATTTCTTCAATTTGCGGATTTTTGTGATGCTGCGCCAATGATTTACCGCAACATCAAACCCTTGCGGCTACGACTTGCCAGCCGGCACCCTTTTAAAAGGCTTTTATCTTCGTATTACAGGATCACAGACTGCTGGGAGTTATGCAAAGGGCATCTAACTCTAGCCCATCTGCTGCACAAACAGCTTGATGCCGCGCAGCAGCATTTCAACCGCCACCGCCACCAAAATCAAACCCATCAGCCGCTCAACAGCGACGACAAAGCGTTCTCCCAGCACGCGCTGAATGCGTTCGGCCAGTACCAATACAACGGCGCACACCGCCATCGTCACGCTGAGGGCGGCTATCCATTCCCAGCGGCGCTCGGGGGCTTGGGAAACCAGCAGTAAAACCGTTGCCAAAGCCGATGGCCCAGCGAGAGCGGGTATGGCCAACGGCACAATCAGCGGCTCGGCTTGCAGCCCCTGAAGATCATCCACAGCAGGCGGCGGGAAAATCATCCGCAGGGCGATCAAAAACAAAATCACGCCACCCGCAATTTGCAGCGCCAGCGCGCTCAGATTCATGACGCGCAGAAAGGCTTCGCCGATGAACATGAAGAGCAGCAGCAGGCCGAAAGCAATCAGCACTTCGCGCAAGATCACCAGTGGCCTGCGCTTGGCAGGTACGTTTTTTAGCGCATTGGCGAAAATCGGGATGTTGCCAAACGGATCAGTGATGAGCAGCAGCAAAATCGTGGCGGATACAAAGGTATACGTCATGGCTCAAGCCTGATAAAGCGTGTCAAGTGACTTGAAGCCCTTGACCTCCAAGGGGTTGCCAAAGGGGTCGCAAAAAAACATCGTGTGCTGTTCACCGGGCTGACCTGCAAAACGCAGTTGCGGCTGCATCACAAAAGCGGTGTTGGCCGCTTTCAGCCGGTCCGCCATGGCTTGCCAGTCCGGCAACGCCAGCACCAGGCCAAAGTGCGGCATGGGCACCAGTGTGTCGCCCACCCGGCCCGTACTTTCAGTTTTAAAAGGCTGGCCTAAATGCAACGATATCTGATGACTGAAAAAGTCAAAGTCAACCCAGGTAGCTGTGCTGCGCCCCTCGCTACAGCCCAGCACGCCGCCGTAGAACTGGCGCGCTACATTCAGGTCAGTCACGTTGAAGGCAAAGTGGAAAAGGCTTTTCATGGCATAAGCTTATCAGGCGAGAGCCACCGTGAGCATCTTTAAATGACTATTAAATCAGGAGCTGCCTGGGCTTGTATATATTGGGATAGTTGCATATTTTATGGATGAAAACGACTGAAACCAGAGGTTTTTAAGCACTGACAGCGTTAAAACACTTTGAACTCCAGCCACCGCGTTGCACAATGAAGGTGACCCAACTTAAAGCAGGAGACAACCATGAGCAATTCAGACAATTCAGCATTTTCTGGTTTCGGCAAATTCGTGCCGGGCTTTGACTTTTTGCAAAACCTGGCAACGCAAGCGGCAGGCAGCGCGGCTGACAAAATTCCGCAGTTGCCCAACCTGGGCAACTGGGTAGCGCCAACGCTGAATGTTGAAGATCTCGAAAAGCGTATTCAGGAGTTGAAATCTGTTCAGTTCTGGCTTGATCAAAACGCTACGGCGCTCAAAGCGACGATCCAGGCGCTGGAAGTGCAAAAAATGACACTGGCTACATTGAAAGGCATGAATTTCAACATGGGCGATGTGGCCAACGCCTTCAAGCTCAAGGTGGCAGACAGCGTGGCAGGTGGCGTGCAGGGCATGGCCGACAAGGCCAAAACGTTTGCTGGGCTGGAAGTGCCACCGACCAGCTTTGGCAAGGAGGCTGCGCCGGTAAAAGCAGAAACCAAGGCTGCTGGCGTGGTAGACCCGATGCAGTGGTGGGGTGCGCTGACGCAACAGTTTCAAACCATCGCTGCCGACGCGATGAAAGACGCGGCCCAAAAAAGCGCCATCGACAGCACCAAAAGTATGGCCGCAGGGCTGGCTAAAGATGCCATGAAGACGGCAACCAGCATGGCCAGAGATATGGCCAAAGGCATCGCCAGTAATGCGGGTAAAACAGTTGCTGGGGCAGGGCGCGCTGCAATAAACACGGCAAAAAATTCGGTGTTCAGTAGTGCACAAGCTTGGCCTACGCCCGTCGCCGCCAAAAAGCCGACTGCTAAAAAGCCAGCCGCTAAAAAAACCGCGGTTAAATCAGCAGCCAAGCCAGCGCGCAAGACGAGCCGATAAACCCATTCAATCCATTAACCTGAACACGCATGCTGCTTTTCCCCTATGGCCACGCCACCCACCCGCAATGGCCCGTGGCCTCTGGCCTGGTGCTGGCGCAACTTCGAGCCCACATGGCGCTGCCTGGTTATGCCGCCGCACCCACGCTGGGCTTGCTGTACATCACAGACCACTACGCACCATATGCGCAAGATATTCTTGACCATTTAACAGCCGAACTGCCCGAGGTGACTGACTGGAGCGGCACGGTAGGCGTGGGTATTGCGTCAAACAACGTCGAGTATTTCGACGAGCCCGCGCTTGCCGTGATGCTGTGCGATCTGCCGCACGACCAGTACCGCGTTTTTTCAGGTGTGTCGCCATTGCCGCCAGCAGCCAGTGGCAGCTTCAAGGCGCACACCGCACTGATACACGCCGACTCCGGCACGCCCGATGTGGCAGAACTCATCAGCGAGATGGCCGAACGCACTGGAAGCGGCTATGTGTTTGGTGGCCTCGCAGCCAGCCGCAACACAACTGTGCAGTTTGCGCTCAGTGGCTATGGCAATGTCAAAGGCCATGGCGCGGCCAGCGGCGTCTTCAGCGGTGGTCTGAGCGGTGTGGCGTTTGCGCAAGGCGCGGCACTGATGTCGCGCGTCACGCAGGGTTGCCAGCCGATTTCCAAAAGTCATGAAATTACCGCTTGTGAAGGCAACGTGGTGACGGGTCTTGGCGGTGAGCCCGCGCTGGATGTGATGCTGGCGGCCTTGAATGTCACGCTGGATCAACCCCGCGAGGCACTGGCCAAGGTACGAAACACGCTGGTGGGTTTGAGTAACCCGCTTGAGGCATTGAGCGACGGGCAAGTTCATTACCCGGGCCAGTTTGGTGCCGATGTGGTGGTGCGCCACATCATCGGGCTGGACCCAGGCCGCAAAGGCATTGCGGTGAGCGACGCGCCGTCTGTCGGCATGACGCTGGCCTTTTGCGAACGCAATGCGCAGGCTGCACGCGCTGATTTGATTCGTGTCTGCGCTGAGATCCGCGAGGAACTTGAGCCCGAGGAATTAGCCATTGAAGTGGCGAACGCCTTGAACGCACCAGAGGCCGAGTCAGCCCCGCACCCAGCCAGGCGAATTGCCGGAGCCATCTACGTGAGCTGCGCAGGGCGTGGCGGCCCACACTTTGGCGCACCGAGTGCCGAGCTGCAAATTGTGCGCCGTGCTTTGGGTGATGTACCGCTGGTGGGGTTTTTTGCAGGCGGTGAAATAGCGCGTCATCACCTGTATGGTTACACCGGGGTGTTGACGGTGTTTACAACACAGGGCTAGCATGGCGCAGCCCACATCTGCCGATCACCCCAATCACCCCAATCAGTTCGCCCTGCTCAGGCAGAGCCGCTTCGCACCGTTTTTCTGGACGCAGTTCTCTGGCGCGGCCAATGACAACCTGTTCAAGTTCGCTTTCACGGTGATGGTCACCTACCAGCTCAGCGTGAGCTGGTTGCCGCCAGCGCTGGCCGGCCTGGTGATTGGTGCGTTGTTCATCTTGCCGTTCTTACTTTTTTCAGCCACCAGCGGGCAACTGACCGACAAGTTTGAAAAAACCCGTGTCATACGCTTTGTTAAAAATCTTGAAGTCGTCATCATGCTGGTTGCTGCGGCTGGCTTTATGAGCAACAACGTCGATGTGCAGGTGCCTGTGCTGCTGGTTTGCACGTTTTTAATGGGCCTGCATTCCACTTTGTTTGGCCCCGTCAAGTTTGCTTATCTGCCGCAAGCGTTGAGCGAACGCGAACTGACGGGCGGTAACGGCATGGTGGAGATGGGCACGTTCGTCGCCATATTACTCGGCAATATTGTGGGCGGCTTGATGATTGCCATACCGCAGGTCGGGCCCGACTATGTGGCTATGGCTTGCGTGGCCCTGGCGTTGGCGGGTCGGGTGGTGGCGCAATTTATTCCGCTCGCACCAGCGACTGATCCTGATTTAAAAATCAACTGGAATCCAGTGACCGAAACCTGGCGAAACCTGAAAATGGCGAACCAGAATATTGTGGTGTTCCGCTCCATGCTGGGCATCAGCTGGATGTGGTTTTTCGGCGCGACATTTTTAAGCCAGTTCCCAAGTTTTGCCAAAGAAGTCATGCACGGCAACGAGCAGGTGGCCTCACTGTTGTTAGTGGTTTTTTCGGTTGGCATTGCCACAGGTTCGCTGCTGTGCGAGGTGCTCAGCAAGCGGCACGTAGAAATTGGTCTGGTGCCGCTGGGCGCGATTGGCATGAGCGTGTTTGCCATTGATCTGTACTTTGCATCGCGTGGCCTGCAGGCATCGCCTCTCATGGGCGTAAGCGCTTTCATTGCACAGCCAGCACATTGGCGTGTGATGGCTGACCTGGCGCTACTCAGCCTGTTTGCTGGCCTGTACAGCGTGCCGATGTATGCGTTGATTCAACTTCGCAGTCTGCCCACACACCGTGCCCGCATCATTGCCGCCAACAATATTTTGAACGCGCTGTTCATGATCGTCAGCGCCATTTTGGCGGGCGCTTTGCTGAAGGCTGAGTTCACGATTCCGCAGATTTTTCTTTTCATCGGGCTGGCCAATGCAGTCGTGGCGTTTTATGTCTTTATGCTGGTGCCTGAATATTTGCTGCGCTTTATTGCCTTCATGATGTCGCGCTGCGTGTACCGCTTCAAGGTGACGGGTGACCACAATTTACCAACTCAGGGTGCGGCAGTGCTGACCTGCAACCACGTCAGCTTTATTGACCCGGTGCTGCTGATGGCCGCCAGCCCGCGGCCAATCTACTTTGTGATGGACCACCGTATTTTTAAAATGCCGGTACTGGGGTGGTTCTTCAAACTTGTCAAGGCCATTCCAATTGCCCCCAGGTCAGAAGACCCGGTGATGTACGAAGCTGCTTTTGAAGCTGCCGCCAAAGTGCTGCGCAACGGCGACTTGTTGGCCATATTCCCTGAAGGCGGTATCACCAAAGACGGTGAGCTACAGCCCTTCAAGGGCGGCATCATGAAGATTCTTGAGAATGCCAAACGGGAGGGTGTGGATGCACCGGTAGTGCCTATGGCGCTAACCAATTTGTGGGGCTCTTTCTTCAGCCGGGTGGAAGGCCAGGCCATGACCAAACCATTCCGGCGTGGATTTGGCAGCAGGGTCGGCCTGAATGTCGGCGCTGCGCTACCTGCAGGCGAAGTGCAGACTGAGGTGTTGCGTGAGCACGTCGCAACGCTGCTGCGTGACTAAGGGATGCAGAAATAACAAACATACCGTTTATGGATGGCACTGGCGGGCGCATTGCGTCGTTGCTTGTCGCTTGTGTGGCTAGCCACACGGCGCGCCAATCGCCTAGCACTGCATCCC
>JAYVPR010000215.1:0-7412 GCA_043757245.1 Polaromonas sp.
GGTGCTCGTGACTCCAACGCTCAAGATGCTTGTGGGCGTTTTCGATCATCACCACCGCTGCATCGACCATGGCACCAATGGCAATCGCAATCCCGCCCAACGACATGATGTTGGCGTTGACCCCCTGGTAATGCATCACGATGAATGCGGCCAGAATGCCGAGCGGAAGCGAGATGATCGCCACCAGAGCCGAGCGTAAATGGAACAGGAAAACAAAGCAAACGACGGCAACCACCAGAAACTCCTCCAGCAGTTTGAAGGTCAGGTTGTCGACGGCTCGATGGATCAAACCCGAACGATCGTAGAGCGGCACAATTTCAACCCCTTTGGGCAGGCTAGCCTGCAGCGTTTTGAGTTTTTCCTTGACGGCGGCAATGGTTTCCAGCGCGTTTTTGCCCGAGCGCATCACGATCACACCGCCAGTGGCTTCACCTTCTCCGTCCAGCTCGCTGATGCCGCGCCGCATTTCAGGGCCAATCTGGATGCGCGCCACATCACCCAGGCGCACCGATACGCCACCGGGGGTGGTCATGAGCGGAATCTTGCGGAAGTCGTCCAGGCTCTGCAGGTAGCCCGATGCGCGCACCATGTATTCGGCCTCACCCAGTTCAAGCACCGAGCCACCGGTTTCCTGGTTGGCCTTTTGCACCGCATCTATCACTTTGGTGTGTGCAATGCCATAGGTGGCCAGCTTGTCGGGGTCGAGCACGATCTGGTACTGGCGCACCATGCCGCCGACCGAGGCGACCTCTGCCACATCGGGAGTGGTTTTCAGCTCATACTTGAGGAACCAGTCCTGTAGCGCCCGCAGCTGCCCGGCGTCCTGCGTGCCGCTGCGGTCCACCAGCGCGTATTGGTAAATCCAGCCGACACCGGTTGCATCGGGGCCGATCGACGCTTTGGCGCTGGCAGGTAGCCGTGACTGCACCTGGTTCAGGTATTCAAGCACGCGCGAGCGCGCCCAGTAAAGGTCGGTGCCGTCTTCAAACAGCACATAGACAAACGAGTCACCAAAGAACGAATAACCGCGTACCGTTTTGGCGCCGGGTACTGACAGCATGGTCGTCGTCATCGGATAGGTAATCTGGTTCTCGACAATTCTCGGTGCCTGGCCCGGATAGCTGGTGCGGATGATGACCTGCACATCGGAAAGGTCCGGCAATGCATCGAGCGGCGTTCTCATAACGGAATACACGCCCCATGCTGCAAGCATGACAGTGGCCAGCAGCACCAGAAAACGGTTGACGATAGACCAGCGAATCAGCTGCGCAATCATCGTGAGGCTCCCTGTTTGGCAGCCGGTGCTGGCGCGATAGGGGTGATGGGGGTGATGGGGGTGATGGGGGTGATGGGGGTGATGGATGTCAGCGTGGGGCCGTCCTGTTCGGACATGACAAAGTCAAACTGCACACGGTCGCCTTTGGCTACATTTTTCGGCATACCGCTGGCGGGTGCCTTGAACTCCATGGTCATGGCGCCCATGCCGACGGTGGGCAGCTCGCCGTGGGCCAGCAGTGCGCTGTCCTTGTCGATGGTGACCACCTTGCCCCGGCCTTGATGCTTGACCGTTTGCGCAGGCGCGGCCTCGTTAAGTCTCGCTTCCACGCCTTTAAGGCTGGCCTCGGAGTCGATCAGGAACTGCGAAGACACCACCACACGCTGGCCAGCCTGGAGGCCGCGCTTGATTTCGGTCTGGCCACCACTTTCAATGCCGGCCTCTACATTGACAGGCCGGAACTTGCCGTTGGCCTCTGCCAGCATGACCACCGTGCGCTTGCCGGTCTGTATGACCGCCTCGGTCGGTACCAGCAGGGCTTTTTCTGCACGCGTGTCAGTAAACTGCATCTGCACCGACATGCCAGGGACCAGCTTGCCGCCTGGGTTGGCCAGTTCCAGCCGGGCTTTTAAAGTACGGGTGCCCGGGTTGACCTCGGGCACGATGGCCTGGATTTTGCCCTCAAAAGTCGTGCCTGGCACAGCCGGGCTTTTGGCCTGAACCCGTGCGCCCAGGCGCAGGAGCGCCGACTGGCTTTCGGGAACCTCTGCATTGGCCCAAACTGTTGACAGGCCATTGATGCGAAACAGCGTAGCGCCCGGCATCACGGTCATGCCTTCTCAAGCCATCAGTTCGACCACAACGCCGGCGATGGGTGCGACGATGGTGATGCGGGTCTGGGTTTTGCCAGAACTCTCAACTTGCTGGATTTGCGCATCGCTCATGCCGGCCTGGCGCATGCGCTGCCGCGCAGCATCGACCAACGCGGCCAGATCATTGCCCTGCATGCGGCGCACTGACAGGAACTCTTCCTGCACCGAAACCCATTCGGGCACATACAGCTCCGCCAGTGCCTGCCCCTTGGCAACGCGGTCCAGCGTGGCACGCACCAGCAGTCTCTCGACATAGCCCGTGGCACGCGCCTGAACGATGGCCTGATCGCGCTCATTGAACGCGATACTGCCGACCGCCGACACCTCGGGCGACAAGGTTCCTTCGGTGACTTCTGCAGTACGAACGCCCAGGTTTTGCTGGATGCGCGAACTGACGGTGACCTTACCTTGGTCACTGTCGCTGTCTGCATACACCGGCACCAGCATCATGTCCATGAACGGTGACTTGGCAGGCTTGTCGAACTTGTTGCCCGGGACCATGGGGTCGTGGTAGTAGAGAATCTTCCGGCCGTTGGCAGGGTCTGCCTCGCCAGCCTTGATGCCTGCTGCGATATGCCGCCGGGTCGCCGCTTCGCCTTCAGCAATGCTTTGGGGAATAGCCGCTGTACCTGCGGCTGGGGGTTGCGCCGGGCTTGAGGCAGCCTGCGCGGGGAGGTTTGGCTCAGAGCTAGAGGCCACGTCCCCACCCATGTTCATGCCGCGCGTCATGCCCAGCGTGTAGAAGCCATAGCCAGTCACGAAAATCAGCAGCAATATTCCAAGGACAAGGCTTGCGCCCAAAATTTTTCGGGATGTCATGGCTTGTCCTTCACGGAGACGGGGCTGGATTGCATGTCTGTATGGGCGCTGTCGGGCGCAAGGTAGTTGAGCTGTGCCCACAAGCGGGCTGTTTCCAGCTCCAGCGTGAGGGCCAGGATGCGGGTGTCGATTTCATCGCGCCGGGCAGTCAATGCACTTGCCAGATCGCTTTTGCCAACGCGGTAAGCCGTCAGCGCTGCTTCGGTGCGCTGCATCGCAATGGGCAACAGTTGGGTGGTGTAGCGTGCAACCCGCTCTTTGCCGTTTTGCCAATCGTTCATCAGCCCGCGCACCTCGGCCTCATGGGCGCGCAGTGTTTCTTCATAGTTGGCTTTGGCTTCTTCAACCAAGGCCAGCTTAGCCCAGACTTCGCGGTTCTGGCGATTTTTTTGGTCAAGCTGAAGGGGAATCGAAACCCCGAGAGACACCATGTTCGAGAACGCCGAGCCGCGCTGCTGGAAAGCAGCTTCAACGGTCCAGTCGGATTTTGTGTTGGCCTGCGCCATTCGGGCGTCCGTTTCTGCGGCTTCCAGTTGCGCCGCCACCACCCCCAGCTGCGAATGTCGCTTGAGGTGCTCGACAGAAAGTATGTTTTCAATCGCGCTGGTTTGCCATACTGGCTGGCCCGCAAGCGGCCGGTCGGCATCTGTACCCACCCACCGCGTCAGCATCAGGCTGGCGCCCCGTGACTGCCGGTCAATCTGGCTGAGCCTGTCTTCCTGCAAGACCACGGCAGCCCGTGCGGCAAAGACATCGGCTTGAGAGCCCCGTCCCGATCGGAAGGCAATTTCTGCGCCCTGACCCTGCAGGCGGGTTTCTTCAAGTTGTTGCTGCACCAGGATGCGCATGGCTTGCGAGTAGTAGAGCTCCAGCCACGCCAAAGCCGTGTCGCGCTGGAGCCCTGCAAACACCAGTTGCCGCTGAGCCTGGGCACGTTCAGCATCACGTTCAAACCGTTCGGTTTTGAGTTGCCGCTTGTCGCTGCGCGTGATTTCTTGCGACAAGCCGATGCGGCGCATGGTCATGAAGTCCCGCGAGACGCTGAACTTGTCCGGACCGGTGACGGGCAGATTGTCCACCCCCAGCTTGAGGACAGGGTCAGGCAATTGACCGGCCGACACCGCCATATCCCGGGCAGCTCGCGTGACGGCGCCCTGAGCAACCAGTTGCTGGGAGCGGCCGGTCGCAATCAGTTGCGCCTGTGCGAGCGTCAGGGGCTCAGCCGCCCACACAGGCGCGGCGGCATGCGCCAGCAACGCCGCAACGGCAGCACTTTTAATCCCTGAAATACGAAACATAACACCTCCAGACCACATGATCGACGACCCCTGCACTGGCGCGCATGGGCTACAACAAGAAAGCTGTGGAGATCAGATGCGGAAGCAGCAGTTCCGTATGGCCAGGGGGGGCGCGGTCGTGCGCCTGAGAAGAGGCGCCTGCAAGGGCACACCGGATGCTGAAGCAAGAATTCGGGTCGAGAGGTAATCCGCGCCATCAGCTGGCAAGCTTGCCAGCACGGGCGTTTGGTAAGTATCAGCTTTTTGCTGGCTCGCCTGACAGTGGGCTTGGCACAGGTTGGGTTGCTCTTCATCCATGGCCATACTCATGAGCTCTGCGCAAGGCATGCTGGCTTCTACTACTTTGGAGCCACTACCCGGACAGACATAGCTCGCCAGCGCCAGTTGCGCAAACAACAGGCTCGCCAGTGCGAACAGCACTGTGAAGAGGCGGCGGCGCGAGTTGCGAAACATGGAGATTGATTAAAGGTCGATTAAAGTTGTAAAAGAACCATGTTTTAATTATATGTATTGACCTTGCCCTGTCAAAAAAAGTTCCTGAGTGCATCTGGGCTTGCGATTCAGGGGGTGAGCCAGCGTCTGGTCTCTTGCCGCCCAGAATACCAACGGGGGTACGTGGTACTTTGGGTGATGTGCATGGGCCCGTTGGCTGCGTTGATTGCCTTTACAAGGCAGGCTTGTCGGTCGGTGTTTTTAGCGTGGCTTTAAGTTCGGCGGACATCGGTAAGTTGAGGTTCACACCCTTCGGCACGATCGGTGATTCAAACCACTTAGTGTACAGCTTGGCAAATTCACCCGACTTCATCATGCGGTTGATGGTGCCATCGACCAGCTTTTTCATTTCAGGGTCGTCCTTGCGCACCATGCAGGCGTAGGGCTCGACTTGCAGCGAGTCACCCACAACTTCAAGCGATGCCGGGTTTTTGGAGTTGGCCCGAAGGCCAAATAGCAAAATATCATCCATGGCAAATGCCACAGCGCGGTCGCTTTCAACCAGCAGCAGTGAATCGTCATGGTCTTTGCCCAAAATCAATTGCATGTCGAGGTTTTTCTCGGCGTTGTACTTGCGAATGACTTGCGCGTTTGTGCTGCCGGTGGTGCTGGCTACCGTCTTTTTGGCCAGGTCAGCATAGTTTTTTATATTTGATGACTTTTTGACCAGCAAGCGCGTGCCGGTGTAAAACAAATTGGTGCTGAAAGTCACATCTTTGGCACGGGTGGAGTTGTTGGTGGTCGAGCCACACTCTAGGTCATACGTGCCGTTAACCAATAACGGAATGCGGTTTTGAGACGTGACAGGCATGTAAGCAATTTGCAAATCAGGCCGCTTGGTTTTCTTGCGCACGTCGTCAATAATGGCCTCGGTCAGTTCGACAGAAAACCCCACCGCCTTGCTGGAACCAATCAGGTAGCTGAAAGGCACCGACGCCTCGCGATAAGACACAGTAATCTTGTTGCTGTCAGTGATCTTTTTCAGCGTTTGCGCGCTGGCACTTAGTGCGGTAAGGCCGGTACACAGCAGTGCGGCTACAGTCAAGGTGGAGAATTTCATGCTCGTCCTTTGAAATGAAGCGTTGAAGTGAATCTTTTAAAGTAAATCCTCAGGCCCAATGCGCGGCGTTGAAGACCTCAATGTGGCGCATGGATCATGGATCATTTCTTAAAAGTCAGGCATCCACTGCTAACTATTTTCAAGTAAACAATCAAACCGCGACCCAATTAATACGGGCGTAAGTTACTAGTAAATAAATAGCAAATTACGCCCGGCACTCAAAAATCACCCCATGTGCAAACCACCATTGAGCGAGAAGTCTGCGCCCGTCGCGTAGCCGCCTTCATCAGACGCAATCCAGGCAATGATGGACGCGATTTCTTCTGGCTGGCCCAGGCGTTTGGCGGGTACGCCTGAGACGATTTTCTCGAGTACGTCAGGGCGGATGGATTTAACCATGTCAGTGCCAATGTAGCCAGGGCTGACCGTGTTGACAGTCACGCCTTTGGCGGCGACTTCTTGCGCCAACGCCATCGTGAAGCCATGTAAACCAGCTTTGGCGGTGGAGTAATTGACCTGGCCGAACTGACCTTTTTGGCCGTTGACTGAGCTGATGTTGATGATGCGGCCAAAGTTGGCGGTAATCATGTCTTCAATCACCTGCTTGGTCACATTGAACATGCTGTTGAGGTTGGTGGAAATAACGGCGTCCCAATCAGCCTTGCTCATTTTGCGGAACTGACCATCACGTGTGATGCCTGCGTTGTTAACCAGCACGTTCACTGAGCCGTGCTCGGCCTTGACTTTGGCGAAGGCTTCAACGGTAGAGTCCCAGTCACCTACATTGCCGACTGAGGCGTAAAACGTGTAGCCCAACGCCTTTTGCTCGTCAATCCATTTGGTGAAGTCACGTGTGGGGCCGCAACCTGCGACGACGGTGAAGCCGTCTTTGGCCAAGCGTTGGCAAATGGCAGTACCGATACCACCCATGCCGCCGGTAACGTACGCTACTTTTTTACTCATGTCTGTCTCCTTGATTTTGAAATAATTGCTATAAAGATATGCTATTTAATTAATAGCTGCTTTAACCCGTATTTATTAGGCTCAAACAGAAATTACCATTAATTTACATCAAACTCAACGTTCCAGACATAGGGCAACCCCCATGCCGCCGCCAATGCACAGGCTGGCAATGCCTTTTTTGCCGCCGCTGCGTACCATTTCGTGTAGCAGCGTGACCAAAATGCGGCAGCCTGATGCGCCAATCGGGTGGCCAATCGCTATCGCGCCGCCGTTCACGTTAACTTTGCTGGTGTCCCAGCCCATTTCGTTGTTCACGGCGCAGGCCTGTGCAGCAAAGGCTTCGTTGATTTCCAGCACGTCCAGGTCAGTGGCTTTCCAGCCAGCGCGCGCCAGCGCTTTGGTTGATGCAGGCACTGGGCCCATGCCCATGGTGGCCGGGTCAAGCCCGGTGGTGGCGTAGCTGGCGATACGTGCGAGCGGTGTCAAACCCAGCGCAGCAGCTTTTTTGGCGGTCATCACCATCACGGCGGCAGCGCCGTCGTTCAAACCAGAGGCGTTACCGGCCGTCACGCCGCCTGCTTTGTCGAAGGCGGGGCGTAGACCTGCCAAGACTTCTGCATTGGTTTTGCGAT
>JAYVPR010000216.1:0-2027 GCA_043757245.1 Polaromonas sp.
TCCTCCTGGTGCAGGCGCTGAACGGGTGTGCCAATTTGTGTGCCTGTTTGCCGGTCATAGCGCTCTACCAACAAATAATGGCGCTGCTGCGCTCCGTCAGAGATCGCCTTGATCTTGGTACGGGCGACATCGAGCTTGAGCATTTTGGCCAAAGCCATGCAAAACGCTTCGTTAAAGACACTGCCGTCCACACCGGCAATGGGCGGCTTGATGATGTGTGTGCTGGGTGAGCCATTCAGAGGCAATCCGATCCGCATACCGACCGCATCCGCCACCACTGGCAATTTGTCTTGCGCACCGGCCAATGAGAGACGCAATCCGTCATCGCCCGCACGCATGGGGCGCAGGGGCATTTCATCCAACACCTGCAGCAGCTGGGTGTGGTCTAGCCAACGGACTTCATTGGGGGCATCTAGCGATTGCGGCGATTGACCCGACTCCAATAAAGTGACGGCACCTGCGCATTCGCCACCCAGGCTGTCCAATAAGCCGTAGTCGTTTTGCGTGGAGATTTGAAGGGTTTTGGCGATCTGTTTGCGCTTGGCGCCTTCGGGCAGCAACCCGGCGAAGAACGGGCGACTGGTGCGGTCATCAAAGGGCTCTGGCCGTATGGGCAGCGAATGCGACAAAGGCGTAGTGGCACCGGGGGCATAGGTAAAGCTGAGGCGACCATCGATTTGCGACAAGATTCCAACGTGCGTATCCAGCAACCAAACTTCGAGGTGGCGAGCCATATCAGACCAAGCCTTCCACAGCCAAACTCCCACCCAGTGCGTGCAACACCTTCAAAAGGGTTTCCAGGCGCACCGTGGGCTTGCCCGCCTCTAGCTCCACGATGAAGCGCACACCGACGCCCGCCGCGAGTGCCAATTGAGGTTGGGTTAAACCAAGCTTGTTGCGTGCAACTAAAACAGCTGCACCGAGTGCCTCAGGTGAGTTGGTAGGTGTGACGGTCATATGAATTTCCTGTTCGGGAAATTATGGCCAACAAAAAGCATCTGCGCAACATAAATTTCCCGATTGGGAAATTAAACCTTTTGGTACGTTCAGTCGCATTGAAATAACCCGAACGGGAAATCAAGTCTGACTACTGAACTCGGGCCATTTGCCCGGAGCGTACTGCCGCCAAAAGCTCTGCCTTGAGCTTGCCGACATAGGCTTCGACATCAGCCTCAGACTCCAGATAGGTTTTGCTTGAGAAATCTGCTGCGCGCACCACCCGCGTGGTTTTGGCAACGGTCGCAGGTACGTTGGGTGAACCGGTCGGCACAGGATTGGCAATATCGCCCGGCTCCGCAACCCTGGGTGGCTTGTCAACCAACGCCACAGTTGCCCCTTCAATCAGCGTTATGGCTTCGTCCATCGCATCGCCACCCTGCCCTTGTAGGTACAAAATTTTGGCAATGCTGGTTTGGCTAGGTGGCGTAAACATTAAGAATGAAATCACCCAAAAGTTGGCTGTGTTTGATGGCTCCAGCCAGCAAAAGCTGGTTGGCAACTTCGTTTTCACGCTCGACAATCATCGCCCAGGCTTGCGAGTCCAGGGTGTTGAGGCGTTTGCGCAAAAGCGTGGCTTGCCTCCTGGCTGTGGCTGGTGTCTTCTTCTGGAGGAAGTTTTCCACTTCGACCGCATGAATCCAGGTGGCTTCATCAGGCTCGGTCAGGAGCAATGCAGCAATCCGCTTGCTTTCAAGCGGCATCATGGAACCAGCGGAGATTTCGGCGTTGTAGGTTGGCATGGCCCCTATTTTCAGCTCAGATAGCGCCGCTTCGTCTTCTTGACCAGCGATTGTGGTTCTTACGAGGCGCAAGCGCCTTCCGCCAAGCGCTCTGCCTCGAAGCAGGCAACGGCGCGTCCATGCAATTCCTGCAGTGGAGGGCGCTCGCGACGGCACTGCTCTGTGGCATGCGGACAGCGTGTGGAAAACACACAGCCCACTGGCGGATTCAGTGGCGATGGCAACTCACCTTTTAGTACTCCGCGCTGGAGCGCCGGGCCGCTGCCAGGCAGCCCGGGGGTTGAGGCC
>JAYVPR010000217.1:0-2022 GCA_043757245.1 Polaromonas sp.
CACAGTGCGCACCGCGCCGTCTTCCAGCGGTTTGTCAGTCAGCACGCCGGTGTAGGCGCGTATGTTGGTGCCGCCCACCAGCCCTCGTACTACGGTAAACACGCTGGACTGGCGCAGCCAGTGCGCGTCTTTGCTGGCCACATCGACCACAATGCGCGCCTTGCCGTCTTCAGCCAGTTCTATGCGGCGCACACGGCCAATCGGAAAGCCCGAGAACGTGAGATTCATGCCCACGACCACGCCCTCAGAATCCTCAGACACCAGCACCAGTTTTTGAGTGCTTTCAAACAGCCCCCGCGCATACATCACATACAGCGCAGAAGCCACGACCAAAGTCAGCATGAAGCTGAGAAGCAGCACGGCCTTGAAGCCCAGGTGGTCTGGTTCTGGCGGGGACTCGAGGGTGGTTGGCTCACTCATGCGGGAGGAAATTTGTTTGACAACATAAGCCTCAATAATAGTTGCCAACGAGTGACAACACCTCAATCAACAAAATCATGGCAAACATGCGTACCAGCCCGCGCATTTCAGCGCTGGTTCGGGTGTTATTAACAGCACTGCCAAACAAGGCTGAAGCCATGGGAACCAGCGACACCGCCAGGCTGAAGAGCAGCGTCTTCATGATAAAAATTAGCGTCACAGCCGGGGTAAAAACCTGGCCGAACAGCCGTGTGTAGCCCGCAAACCCGGCCAGATTAAAACCATAAATCGCCACATAAGCTACCAGCAGCGCCACCACGCAGCTCAACACCGCCAGCGTGATGGTCGAAAAAATACCCGCCATCACCCGCGGCAGCACCTCACGATGTATCGGGTTGATGCCTTGGCGCCGCAGTTCGTCCAAATCGCCTCTAGCTTTCAATTCGGCCAGTTCAGCGCCATCAGGAATGGTGCAGCGCAGCGCGACAAACAGCGCGGCCGTTAAAGGAATCAGCTCCAGCACCAACACGCGAATGACGACTTGCAGCGCATATTGCGACAAGCCGTAACTCAAGGCGGTGGTCGTCACAATCCGCGTTAAAACAAGACTTATCAACGCGCACAGCAGCGTAAAGCTGGTCATGATGGGCGCGGTGTTGTCGTATACGTGCCGGGCCAGTACCAGCCGGTCCAGGCGCTTGTAGCTCGACGGTGACAGCGCCAGCAGAAGCAGCACAGCTCCCAGGTGCACTAACCGCCACCACTGTGCCAGCCATTGCTGCGCACTGCGGTTGGTGCGCGCCAGCAGGTCACGCCAAGGGGCCATAAGCATCATGTGTTGATGATAACTGGCGGGTGAATTAGCGCGGATGGCTTTCAGCACTGGGATTGCAATTGGCGTCTTGCATGTGCTACGGCACGGGCACAAGGCGAATCAGTTTCCCATTGTTGCTGTCGGTCAGCACATACAGCAAACCGTCAGCGCCCTGGCGCACATCGCGAATACGCTCGCCCAGCTCGCTGATGAGCTTGCTTTCTCGCTGCACGGTGCCGCTGAAGGGAGCAGCCAGCTCAATGCGGCTCAAGTAAGAAAATTTCAGCGAACCCACGAACAGATTGCCCCGCCAGGCTTTGCCATAGCGCTCGCTGGTTAAAAAAGCCATGCCTGAAGGTGCCATTGACGGCGTCCAGTAGTGCAGCGGTTGCTCCATGCTGGCTTGCGCTGTCAAACCCCCGCCAATTTTGCCGCCACCGTAGTTTTCACCATAGGTAACCACAGGCCAGCCTTAATTGGCGCCGGGTTTTGGCAGATTGATTTCATCGCCACCTTGCGGGCCGTGCTCATGCATCCACAGCGTGCCGTCAGGTGCCTGCACCGCGCCGTGCGGATTACGGTGGCCATAGCTCCAGATTTCAGGCAAGGCCCCGGCTCTGGCAACAAAGGGGTTGTCTGCCGGCACGCTGCCGTCCTTGTTGATGCGGATGATTTTGCCGTGGTGATTGGTTAGGGAAACGCAGATTTATTCACTGAATTTGACAACACCGCCAGGGTATCAAACGTTAAGGGGTGGTAGCCAATATCTGAACCCAAAGATGAACACC
>JAYVPR010000218.1:0-7371 GCA_043757245.1 Polaromonas sp.
GGAAATGGGGGCACGCCTGGAAGATGTTGGCGGTACGATCCACGCACACCCCACGCTGGGCGAAGCGGTTCAGGAAGCTGCCTTGCGCGCACTCGGACATGCACTCCATGTCTAATTCTATTTCCACTTCGATAAGACATCAATAATCCAAGGCCTGGGCAACTTCAATCCGCCAAGCGAATCGAAATCGCTGGTCAGGTCCGACTCGAAACTGGTCGCCAATCACAGAAGTACACCTCAACCCAGAAACCGCCCAGAAATCATAAGGACGAGCATAAACGAGCCAGATTAGCCGCTTGAGCCTCAAACAAATTGCGATAACCAGCTTGATAGCCACCGACTTTTCCGCTCACTGGAAAGATAAACTTAGCCCTGTTGCGTTTGGAGCTTGAATGCGCGGGCTCTCTCAAGCTCACCCCAACTTCTTAACCAGCACCAAACTCTTGCGGTCCCAGTTGTATTTGCGCTTGCGCGCTTCGGGCAGCCAATCCGGGTCCACTTGTACAAAACCGCGTTTGATGAACCAGTGCATGGTGCGCGTGGTCAGCACAAAAATGCTTTGCAGACCGGCGGCTCTGGCTCGTTGCTCTATGCGCTTCAAGATTTTTTCGCCGTCGCCCTGGCCCTGGCTCTGGGGGGACACGGTCAGGGCTGCCATCTCTGCAGTTTTGAGTTCCAGGTAGGGGTAAAGTGCAGCGCAGGCGAAGATGATTCCGTCGTGCTCAATGATGGTGTAGTGGCCCGCGTCGCGTTCAATTTCGGTACGGTCGCGTTTGACCAGCGTGCCATCCTTTTCAAACGGCTCAATCAATTGCAGTATGCCGCCCACGTCGTCGGCGGTGGCTTCGCGCAGCTCTTCAAGCTTTTCATCGATCACCATGGTGCCAATGCCGTCATGCACATAAATCTCCAGCAGCAGCGAGCCGTCGACTGCAAAGGGCAAGATGTGACTTCGTTCGACGCCTGATTTGCAGGCTTTGACGCAGTGTTGCAAATAAAACGCCGTGTCAGTGGGCAAGGTGGCGTTTGGCAGTTGCGCCAACAACTTTTCAGCTGCAGCCAGAGGTAGCTCGGTGTCAATCGGGTTGTCATCGCTGGCCGGTAGTTCGGGGTTCATCCTGATACCCGGAATCTCTGTCAAAAAGATCAGCTTGTCTGCGCCCAGCTCAATCGCCACGCTGGTGGCAACTTCTTCCATCGTCAAATTAAACGCCTCGCCTGTCGGCGAAAAGCCAAACGGTGACAGCAGCACCATGGCATCAAAGTCCAGCGTACGGGTAATACCCAGCGTATCAACCTTGCGCACCAGGCCTGAGTGCTTGAAGTCCACGCCATCGACAATGCCAACCGGCCGGGCTGTGATGAAGTTGCCTGAAATCACGCGTACCTTGGCCCCGGCCATCGGCGTGTTGGGCAGTCCCTGGCTGAAGGCGGCTTCAATTTCATAGCGCAACTGGCCCGCGGCTTCTTGTGCGCAATCAAGCGCTACTTCGTCGGTAATTCGCATGCCGTGAGAGTATTTGGCCTCATGACCTTTGGCTGCCAGTTGTTCATTGACCTGCGGCCGAAAGCCATGCACCAACACGATCTTGACGCCCATGCTTTGAATCAGCGCCAGGTCTTGCGCAATGTGCTGCAGCTTGCCCGCTGCAATCGCCTCAC
The DNA here is from genome assembly GCA_043757245.1 of Polaromonas sp. Taxonomy (GTDB): domain Bacteria; phylum Pseudomonadota; class Gammaproteobacteria; order Burkholderiales; family Burkholderiaceae_C; genus Polaromonas. The sequence goes on from JAYVPR010000218.1 coordinate 1,663, forward strand.
CTGCAATGCCCACCACAAAGGTTTTGCCGCGGTGCGTGTGGATGTACGGCGCAACCGAGCGAAACCAGGGCACGAAAGTAAAGTTAAAAACGGCAGACATTCAAGCGCTTTCGAAATCAAGAAACAAAAAATGGCGCCCCGCTGCTGGTGGTGCAGCTGTCGCCAAGCTGGCAGGCAAAGAACCAATACCCATACAATCAAAATTTTTTTGAAGCCAGCCACGCGGGATATTGAAGTGTATGCCAGCCTCTAGAGGGCGGTTCAAGGACGCAAGCTGCTCATCTAACGGCGTGAAATGATTCAATTTTTACCTGATGCAAACCTTAGCCATTGGCCTGTGGGGCTGTTTTTTTGGTGTGGTGATCGGCATATTGGTAGGGTCCATATTTGCCTATGCACGCTCGCTGAGACGAATCGCGCGGAACGCTGCCGTGTCTGCACTGTCTTCAGCCCTTTATGTCGCTGCTTTTTTGGGTATGTTGCCAATCGGTGATGCGCAAACGCTGACCCTATCCCTTGCACTCGTTACCTTGGTTGTCTCGGTCGTGCTGATTTATCTGTTGTTCGCCGTTTTGGGTTTAACCAAGTCGCACCTCATAAGGCAACGCACCATTGCTGCGCTGTGCGGCCTGTTGCTGCTGGCACTGGTGTGGGGCTGGCAACTGGCACCCAAGGATTTTTTAATCATGGGTACCGCAATCGCCAGCTTGTTGGGCCTGATTGCGCTGGGTGCGGCTGTAAAAAAAGCACTGTCTGGTGACCGCCTGGCCTGGGCTGTGGTGTTTGCGATTTGCTGCATGCTGGTGACGCTGGTGGGTTTGTGCGGCATTGCCTATGCTGGGGCGCAGGCCAGCTGGGCGCTGCATGGGGCCAGTGCGTTGGCCGCAACTCTGTACATGGTCACCATGGCATGGGTGCTGTGGTCACGCTATGCCTACCTGATTGAGCTGCACAAACTCATGATTTATGGTGCGACTTACGACCCGGTGACGCGTATGCGAACGCATGCAGAAACGGGTCAGATGGTGGGTGCTGCGTTCAAGAGCTTTCGTACCAAGCCGCAGCCCATGGGAATTGTGGTGCTGACAATTGCCAATTTGTATGCGCTTGAGCAGCTTCACGGCACGCAGGCAGTCAACCATGCGCTTTTCGTTTGTGCAGCACGCCTGCGGCGCACGGTACCCAGCCAAATGCAGATGGGCCGGTTGGGCGGCGATGGGTTTGTATTGGTGATGCCACATTGCAAGGAAAGCGCCAGTTTGATTGACGTAGCCCAAGCCGTTCAAGCACGTTTGCGGCGTTCGGTGTCATTGAGTACCAGCCGCGATGCCGCACGTATTGAAACCGACAACACGGTTTGGGTCGCAGACATCGGCGTGGGTGTGTTGGTGGTGTCTCACCCTGAATCGCGTGGCTCAGACGCGATTGCCATGGGCAGGCGCATGTCACGCACCGCCATCAGTTACGCCAGCCGGATCGCCTGGTTTGACCATTCGAGTGGTGAAACGGTAGAGTTGCCTGATAAGCGTTTGCTGTAGCTGCCCGTTTATCGGGCGGGTTGATAATATGACCCTTTGAGTATCCCGCCCTTGTCGCCTGAATCTTCCTCCTTGTTGTACATTGATTTCCCTGAATCGTTGCCCGTATCAGGCAAGCGCGAAGAAATCACGGCCGCAATTTCAGCGCACCAAGTGGTGATTGTTTGCGGTGAAACAGGCTCGGGTAAAACCACACAATTACCTAAAATTTTGTTGGCGATGGGGCGCAGCAAGCTGAACTATCCGGCAGGGCAACGCGGCAAATTGATTGGTCACACCCAGCCCAGGCGCATCGCTGCATCCAGCGTGGCCAAGCGCATCGCAGAAGAGCTTAAGACCCCGCTGGGCGATGTGGTCGGTTTCAAGGTGCGGTTTCAGGATCGTTTGAGCCGCGATGCGTCGGTCAAGCTCATGACCGACGGTATTTTGTTGGCCGAGACTCAAACCGATCCGCTTTTAAACGCCTACGACACCATCATCATTGACGAGGCACATGAGCGCAGCCTGAACATTGACTTTTTGCTCGGCTACCTGCGCCAGTTGTTGCCCCGCAGGCCAGACTTGAAAGTCATCATCACGTCGGCGACGATTGATGCGAATCGATTTGCAGAATATTTCGCATCCGCTAAAGGGCCAGCTCCCGTGATCATGGTTTCTGGGCGGATGTTTCCGGTCGAACAAAGATACCGACCTTTTGAAGAGTCGCGTGACTACGATTTGAACGACGCGATTGCCGATGCGGTGGATGAGCTGTGGCTCAGCCCGCACAGCGCGGGCGACATTCTGGTTTTCTTGCCCGGTGAACGTGAAATCAGGGAAGCCGCTGACCATTTGCGCAAGCATCTGGCGCATCAGCCTTTGAACCGGGGCGCTGACGTGCTGCCGTTGTTTGCACGCCTGAGCCCGGCCGAACAGGACCAGATTTTTGCAAACCACAGCAATCGCCGCATTGTGCTGGCGACCAACGTGGCTGAAACATCATTGACGGTGCCAGGCATCCGGTATGTGATTGATGCAGGTACAGCGCGCGTCAAGCGCTACAGCTTCAGGAGCAAGGTCGAGCAGTTGATGGTTGAACCCATCAGCCAGGCAGCGGCCAACCAACGCGCCGGGCGGTGCGGCCGCGTGGCTGACGGTATTTGCATAAGGCTGTACGACGAGCAAGACTTTGTGGGTCGCCAGCGCTTTACCGACCCCGAGATTTTGCGCAGCTCACTGGCCGCAGTGATTTTGCGCATGAAGGCATTGCATCTTGGCGCGATTGAAGACTTTGCCTTTATCGAAGCACCCCAGCGCCGCGCCATGACCGACGGCTACCAGCTCCTGGCCGAGCTGGGTGCGGTGGACGATGACAACGAACTCACCCAAGTTGGCAACACCCTGGCTAAGCTCCCCCTGGACCCGCGCGTGGGCCGCATGATTCTGGAAGCCAAAAGCCGGGGTGCGCTTGACGAAGTGCTGGTCATAGCCAGCGCGCTCAGCGTGCAAGACGTGCGCGACCGCCCGATGGACAAACAAGCCCAGGCCGACCAGGCGCACGCCAAGTTTGACGATGAGAAAAGCGAGTTTGTCGGGTATTTAAAGTTATGGAAGTGGCTAGGTGATTCAAGAGGTGGTCGGGGAGGGGACTTACAAAGTGTGGGGGTCAGAGCCCGATCTACCGAGCCGTCCGCTAACGCGGACTCCTCCGGTAATCGGGGTCTGACCCACCAAACACATAAGCTCTCGAACAGACAACATGAGAATTTGCTGAGAGAAAACTTCATCAACATGCGTAGGGTCCGCGAGTGGCGCGACATTCATTCGCAGCTCCTGGGAACCATTGGCGAGCAAGGCTGGGAGCTGAATCAACAGCCCGCCAGTTACGAGCAACTGCACCAGTCCATGCTCTGCGGCCTGCTGGGCAACCTGGGCAAAAAAAATGAAGAAGCTGCTTCGACAGGCTCAGGATCGTCGGAATATCTGGGTGCGCGGGGCATCAAGTTTTACCGGCACCCCGGTGCCAAGTTAAGCAAAAAACCAGGCCCTTGGATTGTGGCTGCCGAGCTGGTAGAAACCACGCGTCTTTTTGGACGCGGCATCGCCAATATTGAACCGCAATGGATAGAGCAGGTTGCTGGCCATTTGCTTAAAAAACAGTTGCTCGACCCGCACTGGGAGAAAAAAGCTGCACAAGTTACTGCGCTGGAACGCGCCACGCTGTATGGCTTGGTGGTTTACAACGGTAGGCGCGTTAACTTTGGCCGGGTAGACCCAGTGGCTGCGCGTGAGGTATTTATTCGTGAAGCTCTGGTCGCTGGCAATTGGGACACGACATTGCCGTTTTTGAAGGCTAATGAAAAGCTCATCGCTAAAGTGCAAGACCTGGAGCACAAGGCGCGCAGGCAGGACGTGCTGGTCGATGAAGAGCTGATTTATGCGTTTTACGATCAGCAGTTGCCCGCTGATGTGTGCAGCGGCGCGAGTTGCGAGGCTTGGTACAAAGACGAAGTCAAAAAACAGCCCACACTCCTGTTACTGACGCAAGAAGAGTTGATGCGCCACGAAGCTGCGGGCATCACCACGCAGGCTTTCCCAAAAATTTTGCGGCTAGGCGGTGTGGATTGCACAGCAACTTACTTGCACGAACCGGGTGACGCTAAAGATGGCATGACGGTGGATGTGCCGCTGTTTGCTCTGAACCAGGTTAACGAGGAGCGCTGCGAGTGGCTTGTGCCGGGTATGCTGAAGGACAAGGTTCAGGCGCTGATCAAAACCCTGCACCAGCGCCCACGCTCACGCTTGGTGCCGCTGCCAGACACGGCAGCCCGCATGGCGGAGCAGCTCATCCAACCGGAACTGTTTGGTATAGGTTCACTGACAGACGCAGTGCTCAAACTGGTGCGTGATGCTACGGCGGTTGATGTTAAACGCGGCGACTTAAAACTCGACATGCTGGCACCGCATCTGTTTATGAACTTCAAGGTGGTGGACGAGCATGGCCGGCAATTGGGTCATGGACGCAGTCTGGCCGGGCTGAAGGGTGATTTGGGTGTGCAGGCACGGGGTGCGTTTCAGGCGCTGGCAGGTTTGAAAAATCTCGCCAAATCGCCTGTAGACACTGAAAAACTGCCAAATCAAGCATCAAATAAGCCTTTGTCCCAACAAATACGCCCGCAAGCAGCTCCTGAAAAAATAGCATCTAAAGTAGCAGAGCGTTATACCAGCTGGACATTTGGCGAGCTGCCTGAGCTGATGGAGATTGCCAAAGGGGTGCAAACACTGATTGGTTTTCCTGCACTGATTGACTTGGGGGATGCCGTCACGATAGAGGTCTTTGATGAGCCTGACATGGCCGCTACCAAACACCGGGCAGGCCTGAGTCGGTTGTTTGCGCTGCAAATCAAAGACGCCATCAAGTACCTGGAAAAAAACCTGCCTGACTTGCAAAAGATGGCTACTAGCTACATGCTGGTCGGTCGGGCGGCAGACAACTCGGGCGGGGGCACACTGGAGGAATTGCGCGAGCAGATTCTGGTGGTTGCAATGAGCCGAACTTTTTTACTAGAGCCGCTTCCCACCTGCGAGGCGGAGTTCAAAAAACGTCTGGACGAGGGGCGGGGACGTTTGACGCTGATTGCCACAGAGATTGCGCGACTGGCCGCCGGTATTCTGCTTGAATTCACGTCGGCTCAACGCAAGATCAAAGACACAAAAAACGCACTGGATGCCTCTATCGATGCTGCCCAGCAGCTTCAGCGGCTTGTCCCCAAAAAGTTTTTAACCGCGACGCCGTATGGGCAGTTACAGCACTTCCCACGTTATTTGAAAGCCATCACCGCGCGACTTGAAAAATGGCGCTCAGATCCGGCACGTGACACATCGAAGATGCTTGAACTCAAGCCCCAAGAGCAGCGCTATTGGCGCTTGGTAGCCGAGCGCAAGGGTACTACCGATGCACGCATGCAGGAGTTTCGCTGGCTGCTGGAAGAACTGCGGGTAAGCTTTTTTGCGCAAGAGTTGCGCACGCCTCAACCCGTCAGCATCAAGCGGCTTGAAAAAGTCTGGCAGCAACTGAACAGTTGATGCCAGGCGTTATTCCGTTTCCAGATCGATACGACATTAGGCGCGAAGCCGCAGACAGTGCTATAACGGCCAAGGCGAAGCAACAACATGTCGGATTGATATGGAA
>JAYVPR010000219.1:0-2016 GCA_043757245.1 Polaromonas sp.
GTGTTCATCTTTGGGTTCAGATATTGGCTACCACCCCTTAACGTTTGATACCCTGGCGGTGTTGTCAAATTCAGTGAATAAATCTGCGTTTCCCTAGCGCGGTCAGGTTGATTTTGCTCGGTTTGAGTTGTTCGCGCAATACCAACTCAACCGCCACTGCAGTCTCCATACAGGTATTGCGTTCATCAGGCGACAGACTTGAGAACTCAGGCACATGCGCATTCCACACCACGCGGTAAAACGCCGGAAAGCCCGCTTCTATTGCCTGAATCACGCGCAACTGATCGCTCTTGAAAATCAGCGAGCCACCATCTGTTTCGCACAAAGGGCAACCACTGACACTCATACCAAGACCCGCTCTATACCGCCATGGTTGGCCGAATCCACATAAGTTTGCAACCAGTCTTTGCCCAGTAGTTGGTTGGCCATTTCCACCACAATGTAGTCAGCCTCCAGCAGGCCGTTTTTCATGTCGTCCTGGTAGCGCGACAGGCCTTGCAGACAGCTGGGGCAACTGGTCAAAATTTTGACGTTTGCTTTTTCAGATCCTGTACCCACGTTGCCTGTAGCGTTATCCACGCCGCCTTTGGCGTTACGCATTAACTCGCGCAGGGCAGTCTCGCCTTTTTGCAATTCTTCTTCTTTTCTAAACCTTACCTGGGTCGAAATGTCAGGCCGCGTCACACCCAGCGTGCCGGATTCGCCACAACAGCGCTCGTTTTTGAGCACGTTGTCGCCGAGCAGCGCCTTGACGGTTTTCATCGGCTCTTGCAGCTTCATGGGGCTATGGCAAGGGTCGTGGAACAAATAGCCGTTCCCATCACCATTTTCAGGCCGCAACGTGATGCCTTTTTCGAGCAAATACTCATGAATATCGATGATGCGGCTGCCTGGGAAGATTTTGTCAAACTCATAGCCCTGCAACTGGTCGTAGCAGGTGCCGCAGCTCACCACCACGGTTTTGATGTCCAGGTAGTTGAGCGTGTTAGCCACGCGGTGGAACAGCACCCGGTTGTCGGTGATGATTTTGTCAGCCTTGTCAAATTGACCGCTGCCTTTTTGCGGGTAGCCACAGCACAGGTAGCCCGGCGGCAAAACCGTTTGTACGCCTGCATGCCACAGCATGGCCTGCGTGGCCAAACCGACCTGGCTGAACAACCGTTCAGAGCCGCAACCCGGAAAGTAAAACACCGCCTCCGTATCAGCCGTGGTGGCTTTCGGATTGCGAATGATCGGCACGTAGTCTTTGTCTTCAATGTCGAGCAAGGCACGTGCGGTTTTCTTGGGCAGACCGCCAGGCATTTTTTTATTGATGAAGTGAATCACCTGCTCTTTGATGGGCGCCTTACCCGTCGTGGCGGGCGGCGCAGATGTTTGCTTGCGCGCCAAACGTTTGAACAAGTTATTGGCCAGGCGCTGGGCTTTAAAACCGACATCAACCATCGCGCTGCGCATGACCTTGATGGTTTGCGGATTTGTCGCATTCAAGAACAACATCGCAGCCGCATTGCCGGGGCGGAAGGTTTTTTGGCCCATTTTGCGCAGCAGGTTGCGCATGTTCATCGAGACCTCGCCGAAGTCAATATCGACCGGGCATGGGCTCAAGCACTTGTGGCACACGGTGCAGTGGTCAGCTACGTCTTCAAACTCTTCCCAGTGCTTGATACTCACGCCGCGCCGGGTTTGCTCTTCGTACAAAAACGCTTCAACCAACAGCGAGGTGGCCAAAATCTTGTTGCGTGGGCTGTACAACAAGTTGGCGCGCGGCACATGGGTGGCGCACACCGGCTTGCATTTGCCGCAACGCAGGCAGTCTTTGATGCTGTCAGCTATCGCGCCAATGTCCGACTGCTGCATGATGAGGGATTCGTGGCCCATCAAACCAAAGCTAGGCGTGTAGGCGTTCGTCAGGTCAGCAACAAGCTCTTTTTTGTCATATTTTGAGTCGTTTTTACTTCCACTTTCGCCATCTAACCCAATAGAATAAGGCGTTATATGCTCCTTATTTCGTAGCAA
>JAYVPR010000220.1:0-2013 GCA_043757245.1 Polaromonas sp.
AGCGGTAGCAGTGGCTGGAAGGTCTTGGGCTTCTAATTCATGGCGGTTTACACGGAAGTCTCATTGGATGAGGCCAGCGCCCTGTTGCACACACTGAACCTGGGCTCACTGCACAACATGCAAGGCTGCTCGGGCGGCATCGAAAACACCAACTATTTCGTCACCACCGACCAGGGCGCGTATGTGCTGACCCTGTTCGAGCGCCTGAGCTTCACGCAGTTGCCGTTCTACCTGCACTTCATGAAACATTTGGCGCTACGTGGCGTTCCCGCGCCTGACCCAGCGGCTGACCGGGATGGCGACATCCTGCACACACTCCAGGGCAAGCCCGCCGCCGTGGTTAACCGCCTGCGCGGCAAAAGCGAACTTTCACCCACACCGGCCCACTGCGCAGCCGTGGGCGACATGCTGGCTCAAATGCACTTGGCCGCACGCGACTTTGACCGCAGCCAGCCCAATTTACGTGGTCTTGGCTGGTGGAACGAGACCGTGCCTGTGGTGCTGCCCTACCTGGACCCCGATCAGGCTGCGCTGATCCTCAGCGAGTTGGCTTATCAAAACCATGTGGCAGCATCCTCTGCGTACTCCGCGCTGCCACGCGGACCGATCCATGCCGACTTGTTTCGCGACAACGTGATGTTTGACCTTGAACCCGGGGCCCAGGGCCAGCCCGTGCTCACCGGCTTCTTCGACTTTTATTTCGCAGGCGTGGACACTTGGCTGTTCGATCTGGCGGTGTGCCTGAACGACTGGTGCATTGACCTGGGCAACGGCGCGATGGATGCTGAGCGTACCCGCAGTTTCTTGACGGCCTACACGGCGGTGCGCGCCCTGACTTCAGCCGAGCGCGAGCTACTGCCCGCCCTGCTGCGCGCCAGTGCCTTGCGTTTTTGGCTCTCGCGCCTGTGGGATTTGCACCTGCCGCGCGAGGCTGCGGTGTTGCAAGCCCACGACCCGGCCCATTTCGAGCGGATCTTGCGCCAGCGCATTGCCCATCCGATTCAGTTGACGACCCACTTGAGCCATGATGCCTTCCATTGACACCCCACTGTCCGCTATGCGACTGAATATTGTCCCGGCTCGCACGGGCATGCTATGGGTTAAGCAAGGCTTGCGCGCATTTTTCAAGCAACCACTGGCCCTCTCGGGATTGTTCTTGATGTTCATCATCACCGTGTCGCTGGGCAGCCTGGTTCCATATCTTGGCAACGTCTTGGCGCTGGCTGTTTTACCAGCGGCCACCCTCGGGCTCATGGCTGCCACGCGTGAAGCCGAGCAAGGCAAATTCCCCATGCCTCTCATTCTGATCAGCGCGTTTCGTGCGGGCAAACAGCAGTCGCGTGCCATGTGGGTTTTAGGTGTGATTTATGCGCTGGGTTTTCTGGCTGTTCTGGGCGTTTCGGCCCTGCTCGATGGGGGTCAGTTCGCCCGCCTTTATTTGGTAGGCGGCAACCTGTCACCCGAAATGATTCAGTCTGCCGAGTTTCAATTGGCCCTGTATGCGGCCATGGCCGTGTACTTGCCCCTGTCACTTTTGTTCTGGCATGCCCCGGCCCTGGTCCATTGGCACGGCATTTCGCCCCTCAAAAGTCTGTTTTTCAGCGCTGTTGCTTGTTTGAAAAACTTGGGGGCCATGACCGTTTTTAGTTTGACTTGGTTAGGCCTGTTTTTGGGCATTGGCTTCATGCTCATCATGGTGTCGGCACTGCTGGGCCAGCCTGAACTGATGGGTGTGCTGATGCTGCCCACCATCATGCTGCTGGGCAGCATGTTCTTTACTTCGATCTACTTCACGTTTCGCGACAGCTTTTCAATGGCCGTTGAAGTATCACAAGAGGCCAGCACCTGAATTACGAATTGCCAAGCACGCCCTCGTCGGCAATGGATTCGTGGTTTCTGTGGCTTCTGAGTCGCCCCAAGGTTTTGTCCAAAGCACTGCGCAGCTTATCGTTCGCACCCCGAAAAGCGGCGTCCTGCGTCGGCGCGTGATGGCTGACGGCCACAGGCGACTGA
>JAYVPR010000221.1:0-2010 GCA_043757245.1 Polaromonas sp.
GCTGAGCCTGTCGAAGCCTGGCTAGCACAGGGGAAACCCAACGACCAAGCTCAGGGCGAACGGATAAAGGAATTCAGACTTCACAAGGCCGGATCAATAAGTAGTCGATTGCCGGGTTGAACTTTAAAGGACGGACGGGTAGATATCTTACTTCTAGACGCTTTGACTCCCGAGGCCACTGCGTGGTTAGAAACCCGGCACAGCGTTCAATACCATCCCGAGCTGGCAGACGACTGGGTGGCGCTGCGCAATGCTTGCTACAAGACCTGGCGTTGTATCACCATCAAAGTGGGGCAAGCCTGAATTGCAGATGCGCTGACCCTTTTGAAACAGCTTATTTCAGGCGCACAAGTTGCTCACGCAGTTTTTCCAGCGTGGCGGTAAAGTCGGCTTGTCTTTTGTGCTCTTGCGCCAGCACCGCAGGCGGTACCTTGCTAACAAAAGCCTCGTTGGCCAACTTGGTTTTAACTTTCACCAGCTCGCCCTCCAGCCGGGTGATTTCTTTGCCCAAGCGCAATTTTTCAGCCGCTACATCGACTTCCATGTGCAGGCAAATTTTGGCATCGCCCACCACCGCGATAGGTGCGGCTTGCGCAGCTGCAGCCCATGCGGCCTCATTGTCAAAAACAGTCACTTCACTCAGCTTGGCCAGCGCCTTGATGACCGCGCTGCTAGCCGTCATGAACGCTGCATCGCCCACCACAAAGAGTGGCAAACGGGTGGCAGGTGACACCTTCATCTCGCCACGCAATTCACGCGTCGCATCAACCAGAGTTTTGAGCTTGACAACATGCGCCTCGGCCAGTACGTCAATCTTGTTCGGCTGGCTTTGCGGGTAGGCGGCCTGGCCAATGTAGGTGGTTTTTTTAATACCCGCGACGATGGCAACCTGCTGCCAGAGTGACTCGGTGATGAACGGAATCACCGGATGCGCGAGGCGCAAAATCGCCTCCAGTGTGCGAATCAGCGTGCGGCGCGTGGCCCGCTTTTGGGCATCATCACCTGTCTGGATTTGTACCTTCGCAATCTCCAAATACCAGTCGCAAAACTCGTCCCACACAAACTGATAAATACTGCTGGCCACGTTGTCCAGCCGGTAGTCTTCAAAGCCCTTGGCAACGTCTGCTTCAACCCGCTGCAAGGTCGATGCAATCCATCTGTCAGCTTGTGAAAAGTTCATGTAGTTGTGAAATTCACCCCCCGGCTGGCACTGCTCTTTGGTGTGCTCGGCCAGCCCGCAGTCCTGGCCTTCGCAGTTCATCAACACAAAGCGTGTGGCGTTCCAGAGCTTGTTGCAAAAGTTACGGTAGCCTTCGCAGCGCTTGCTGTCAAAGTTGATGCTGCGGCCCAGGCTGGCCAGCGATGCAAAGGTAAAACGCAGTGCGTCTGCCCCGTAGCCGGGGATGCCCGCCGGGAATTCTTTCTCAGTCAGTTTGCGCACCTGTGGCGCGGTCTCAGGCTTGCGCAGACCTTGCGAGCGTTTGTCGAGCAGCGGGGCCAGCTCAATGCCGTCAATCAAATCGACCGGGTCGAGCACATTGCCCTCGGACTTGCTCATTTTTTTACCCTGAGCGTCCTTGACCAAACCGTGAATGTACACGTGCTTGAAGGGCACCAATCCGTTAGGATTTTCCGGTGAAACGGTGAAGTGCGTCGTCATCATGATCATTCGCGCGACCCAGAAGAAGATGATGTCGTAGCCTGTGACCAGCACGCTGGAGGGCAAAAACAAATCGAGTTCTTTGGTTTTTTCAGGGTAGCCCAGGGATGAAAAAGGCACCAGCGCTGATGAATACCAGGTGTCCAGCACATCTTCGTCGCGCGTCAATTTTTTACCCGGTGCCTGCAACTGCGCAGCGGCTTCGTTTTCAGCCACATAGACTTTGCCGTCTTCGTCATACCAGGCCGGGATCTGGTGGCCCCACCACAACTGGCGTGAAATGCACCAGTCCTGAATGTTGTTCATCCACTGGTTGTAGGTGTTGACCCACTGCTCGGGCACAAACTTCA
>JAYVPR010000222.1:0-2009 GCA_043757245.1 Polaromonas sp.
CTGACCCATCATTTGCACAAAGCGCTCATGCACGGGCTTGTCAAAACCATACAGCACCTTGATCTCTTCGATACGTTTGGCATCCACCCCCTGCCGCCCCCGGTAGCCGGCGCCTGCTGCTGCGGCGCTTTCACCGCCTGAGTCACGGCCCTGCAACTGCGCCACCATTTGCTCGACGGGCCCGCCGGGTACAAACTGCACCATCGCGAAAGTCAGCAGCAGCACACCGAACAAGGTCGGAATCATGAGCAGCAGGCGTTTGAGGATGTAGCTGGCCATTGTTTTAGGTTTTAAATTTTTGTTCCCTCCCCTTCCGGGGGAGGAAAAATTGAGATTCCCTCCCCTCCCGGGGGAGGGTTAGGGTGGGGGCAGATGCTGAGCCACTAAAGGCATCGCGCGTGCCCCCATCCCAACCCCACGTGCAGTCGCCGGAGGCGACTGCTCTTTGGCCTGTCCAAGTCCGCACATGCGGACTTGGAGCCGCAGGCCGCAGCCCCGGAGGGGGAAGGAGCAAGAAAAGTCGAGTAGTGGTCATGCTATTTGTTCTTCCCAGAAGCCCACCAGGTAGACATGGCCCAATTTCCAGCGTCATAGTACGGCGGAATCACCGCTGGCAACACAAACTGCCCCGGCCTGTAGCCAATCAAAAAAGCATCGCCGTAATACTGCGGCACTGAATAATGGCCGTGCGTCAGCACCCGGTCAAGCGCACGCGTGGCGGCAGACAGATCAGGCCGCGTGGTTGCCGTGACTATTTTTTGTAGCAACGCATCCACCGCCGGGTCCGCTATGCCCCAAATGTTGGACGAACCGGGTGTTTTAGCGGCTTCTGAGCCGAAGCGCTCAATCAACTCGCCACCCGGAGCGGTGCTGCCCGGGAGGCGCGCGGTGGTCACCTCAAAGTCAAACGCATCCATTTTTTGTTTGCTCAATGAAAAGTCCACCACGCGGTATTGCAGCGTAATACCCAGCTTTTCAAGCGCTTTTTGAAACGGCCCGACCACGCGAATCAGTGATGGCTGGTCGTTTAAAAACTCCATCGTGAAGGCCTCACCCTTGGCGTTGCGCAGCGCGCCGTCTTTGTACACCCAGCCTGCTTCTTTCAACAGCGCCTGCGCCTGGCGCAAGTTGCCCCGCAGGCTACCCGGCGGCGTGGTGCTGGCACCCACCGGCACCGGGCCAAACACGCCAGGCGCCAACTTGTCACGCAGCGGTTCCAGCAGCGCCAGCTCATCCGGTTTGGGCAGGCCTTCAGCATGAAACTCGCTGTTCGGAAAGTAGCCGTTCACGCGCTTGTAAATGCCGTAAAAAAGCTGGCGGTTCATCCATTCAAAATCAAGTGCCAGGCCAATCGCCTGCCTGACACGAACGTCCTGAAACTTCGGCTTGCGCAGGTTAAACACATAGCCCTGAAAGTCGCCAGGGTTGCGGTTTTCAAACGCGCGCTTGACCAGCTCGCCTGAGGTGAACTGCTTTCCCGTGTACTGACGCGCCCAGTTGCGAGAGATGAATTCCCGCATGAAGTCATATTCACCGGCTTTTAACCCTTCAAAACGCGAGGTTTCGTCGAGGTAAATCTTGAAGGTGATGCGGTCGAAATTAAATTGCCCTTTACGCGTGGGTAGGTCAGCCGCCCAGTAGTTGGCATCGCGCACATAGGTAATGTCGCGACCCATTTTGTTGTTGGGCAACTTGTACGGGCCTGATCCGATGGGGATGTCGGCAACGATTTTGTCAAACGGTTTGGCGACGCCCCCACTCTTCCCCCAACTGCTGCTAAAAACCGGCATACCGCCGACCACCAACGGCAACTCCGGGTTGGGGGTGGCAAAGTCAAAGCGCACCACCCGCTCGCTGACCACCACCACGCTTTTGACATCTGCATAAATTGTGCGGAACTGCGGTGCAGCCAGCTTGCTGACCAGTTGCGTGTACGAATGCAGCACGTCAGCGGCCAGTACGGGCGAGCCGTCATGAAATTTGGCTTTGGGGTTAAGGCGGAATGTGGC
>JAYVPR010000223.1:0-2008 GCA_043757245.1 Polaromonas sp.
ATGGGCTTTTCTTCAGCTTCCTGGCTGATTGGCCTTAACTGTCCGAATATGACGGCACCCTGGTGCATTTCAAGCGCCTTGTAAGACACATCGCCCGCAATTTTGGCTTTGGGCTGTAACTCCAGCAGCTCAGACGCATGTACAGGCCCCATCACACGGCCATTGATGATGACGTGGTCAGCATAAATTTGCCCGGTAACTAGGGCTGATTCACTGATCACTAAAATGCTGGCGCTACCCTCAACGGCCCTGATATCCCCGATGACTTCGCCGTCAATTCGCAAACCGTCGGTGAACTTGAGGTTGCCTTCAATGCATGTACCTTGGGCAATCAGGCTTTTAATCGGGGGCTGTTTTTTTTTGCCGAACATGGGGAAGTATCCTGTGGTCAGTCTTGTGGATGATGAGATTTAGAGCTTGAAGGTTTGAGCCGAGCGGGTGGCCGCGCCCTCAACGACTTTGGCCGTTACTGTTTTTACCACGGCTTGGGGGGGTAAATCCAGTACCCCTTCTATCCGGCGGTATTGCTTGAACTGCAGCACTTGCGCGCCGCCGGGCAAGGTAGCGGTCCAGGGTTTGCCAGCGAGCAGGCCATTGATGGTGACATCGAGCTTGCCATTGAAGTCCGGCGCGTTTTTCACGGGCTGAATCACAAGTACCTGCCAGCGCAGCTGGGAAGCTGACAGTAATTCTGCTTGCAAGCCGCGAATCGACACGCCGTCTGCGCCGCCCGAAGGCAACAGTTTTTCAAAAAAACCAAGATCGTCGCGTAATTGCAGGTTGATGGCTTCCAGCTGCTGAAGTTGCGTCGCCATTTTTTCCTGAGCGGCCTTTTCAGCCGTTAGCAGGCTGCCCGATGTATTGGCAATGGTTTGCGCTTTTTCACGGTCTTGTCGCAACTGCACAACCTCAGTGCGCAACAGCGTCAGTTCATCTTTGGCGTTGGTGTCCAGCCCGTCAATGCCTTTGCCGAACTCAAACGCCCACAAGCCTATGGCCGCTGAAAAACCGAGCATCACAGCACCCACCATCCAGCGTACCGGCCAGGGCAAGGCGCTGCGCACCGCCATGCGAGGCGAGCTGATGGTCAAGCGGCGGCGAAAAAGACGAAATTTCAAAGCTGGCGTTTATGCATAAATAGACAGAAACCGCATTGTGCTCTCAATAAAAAAGCCGCTGGACCATGAGCGCAGCGGCTTTTTTTAGGACAGCGCGAATTAACGCTTGCTGAACTGCTTGCGACGGCGCGCTGAGCGGAAACCGACCTTTTTACGTTCGACTTCACGTGCATCACGCGTGACAAAACCAGCTTGGCTCAAGGCGGGCTTGAGGGCTGCGTCATAGTCAATCAGGGCGCGGGTGATGCCGTGGCGTACGGCGCCTGCCTGGCCAGACTCGCCGCCGCCGTGGACGTTGACCATGATGTCAAACGACTCGACGTGGTTGGTCAAAAACAGGGGTTGGCGGCAGATCATGATCGAGGTCTGACGACCAAAGAACACCTGGATGTCTTTGTCGTTAACAGTGATCTTGCCAGTGCCTTTTTTCAGAAACACGCGAGCGACGCTGGACTTGCGACGGCCGGTGCCATTGTTCCATTCACCGATCATTTGGCGGCCTCCCGTTGGGCGTTGGTAGAAATGCCTGGAATGTCCAGAACCTTCGGCTGCTGGGCGGTATGCGGGTGTTCTGCACCGCCGTACACCTTGAGCTTTTTGATCATGGCATAGCCCAATGGGCCTTTTGGCAACATGCCCTTGACGGCTTTTTCAAGCGCACGTCCAGGAAACTTGGTTTGCATGTCACGAAAGTTGGTGGCACTGATGCCGCCTGGATAACCGGAATGGCGATAGTAGATTTTATCGGTCGATTTGGCACCGGTCACACGCAACTGGGCTGCGTTGATGATGACGATAAAGTCACCGGTGTCGACGTGAGGCGTGTAAATGGCCTTGTGTTTGCCGCGTAAACGGAGAGCAACTTCGCTGGCTACTCGTCCGAGGACCTT
>JAYVPR010000224.1:0-2008 GCA_043757245.1 Polaromonas sp.
TTTTTCATCCGGTTACGGTAGCGCAGGAGGTTTTTTTATAACCAAAGAAAACCTTTGGCAAGCCGCAATTGTTTTTGCAGTACGCCGCTTGATTCGCCCAACTTGGCTGAATGACCGCGACCAATTCTTGCAGCCCACTGAGCCACTACCTGACCCATTCAAAAACGATTGCCTTGTCTGGATGCTTTTTAATCGCTGCAACAGAACTGCAAGCGCAAACGACCTCGAATGGAACAACAAGAAGTGGTCCATCGTCAACCACTTCATCCCCTTCACCGAGGCCGAAGTAGGCGCACCTGACCGATTTGAATCGGACTTTATGGTGCAGTACCTAGCAGGCTTGACTTTATCAAGCGAAGCGCAGGCCGTGATCAATGCCGGGCGCAGTTTATGGCAAGCCTACTTTGCTCACACCGACGTGCGCACGGTGCGCGACACATTCAAACTGAATCGCCCCGATGTGGGCTGGTACCAGATTCGCAACGCGCTGGCGGCGCGCAACTCAAGCGGCGACACCGCGCCAGTTAATTTCGGCCCAATGGAGACGGCCTACCAGGTGTTAAGCGACAAGCTGCGACCGCAGGTTTTTAGTTTGGGCTTTTTGCGATGAATGGTTGAGTCGTTCTAACTTGCTATTAATTAAATAGCTGCTTGCGCCATAATCTATTGGCTGTCAGCCACTTTTGCCCCCTAAAAAGGCACTTTTCAGGTCTCTAAACGCTTTTTCAGCCCCTTTTCTGTGGTTTGGCATGCCTGAAAAGCCATTTTTACCCTGTTTTCAGGCGGATTTTAGGCCTCCAGGCCAATAGATACGGGCGCAAGATGCTCATGAATACGTAGCAAATATCAAGATCAACAAACTTTGCGTGAAAGCAAAGCTGTAAAATACCCACCAAGTAAAACTTCTTGGAAGGCAAACCATGAGCGCCGTTTTAATCTCCACCAAAGGCCAAATCGTGCTGCCTGTCGCTGTGCGTAAGGCTTTGGGGCTCAAACCCGGCATGCGGGTCAACGTCAAAGTCAACGGTAAAAGTGCGCAAATCACACCCGCACCCGATAAAAAAACCACCAACCTGAAAGAAATCCAGGCGCTGCTCAAGTACGACGGCCCTAAAGTTGCCGTTAGCGACATGCGCGTGACTGACTACAAAGGCTAAGCGTGCGAGCCATTGATACCAATGTGCTGGTGCGCGCCATCGTCAACGACAACACAGCCCAGTCAGCCCGCGCCATTGCGCTTCTGACTGAACACGATATTTACATACCCGTGACGGTGGTGCTGGAGCTTGAATGGGTACTGCGCTCCCGCTACGCTTTCGCCCCCAAAGTGATAGCTCAGGCGATTGCCAAAATAACTGCACTTGGCAACGTGGTGGTCGGTGAGCGCGCGGCTGTGCTGTCGGCTGCCGCCAGAGCAGCACAGGGATGGGACTTTTCCGATGCTCTTCATCTGGCGTTGAGCGAAGGCTGCGAAGACTTCACCACGCTAGATGCAGATCTTTTCAAACGCGCTGGGCGTGAAATGGCTGTTAGAGAAAAGGCAGGGCCTGTAGTGAAGAAGCTTTAATAGGAATCGGTGGCCACCCAGTTACGGCCGCTTAGGGAGGCGGAATTAGCAAATGTACCGTTTTTGATGGTACTGGCGGGATGCAGTGCTGGGTTGTGACTGCCAGGTCGATCAGGTCAAGCAACCCAGCTTTGCCTGCAACGTCGCCGTACCCGTTACGTCGCCGTACCCGTTACGTCGCCGTACCCGTTACGTCGTCATACCCGTTACGTCGTCATACCCGTTACGTCGTCATACCCGTTACGTCGTCATACCCGTTACGCCGTCATACCCGTTACGCCGTCATACCCGCGAAGGCGGGTATCCAGTGCGGTAGTTGATGGTGAACACGCTTCGTCATGCAACTGGATTCCCGCCTTCGCGGGAATGACCGTGAGGCTTGGCGTGCCGTGTGACTGGCCACACAAGCGACAAGCAACGACGCAATGCGCCCGTCAGTGC
>JAYVPR010000225.1:0-2007 GCA_043757245.1 Polaromonas sp.
ATTGCGCGTATTTTCTGCTTCTTTATCCGTTCGCCCTGAGCTTGTCGAAGGGTCTGTTTCCTTGGAAGACTCGGGAGATGCTTCGACAAGCTCAGCACGAACGGGAGAGCAAAAAGCCCTCAAGTCCCTGTTTGAAGAAATCCAGACCCGCCTTAAATACCTGTGTGATGTTGGCATTGGCTACCTCACGCTTGATCGGCAAAGTCGTACGTTGTCGGGCGGTGAAGTGCAGCGCATCAATCTGACGACGGCGCTCGGCACGTCGCTCGTCAACACGCTGTTTGTTCTCGACGAACCGTCGATTGGCCTGCACCCGCGCGACATGAACCGCATTACCCAGGCCATGCACCGCCTGCGGGATGCCGGCAACACCTTGGTGGTTGTGGAGCATGACCCAGCCGTGATGCTTGCAGCAGACCGAATGATTGACATGGGCCCTGGCCCGGGCGAGAAGGGCGGGCAGATTGTGTTTGACGGTACCCCCGAAGACTTAAAGCACGCTGATACCTTGACTGGCGCTTACCTGGGCGCGCGCAAGCAGGTCGGCATGGGCTTCAAACGCCCCGTGCTAGATGCCACACCTCGCCTGATTCTGGAAGGCGCGCGCGACCACAATCTGAAAAACCTGACCATCGATTTCCCGTTACAGCGCCTGGTGTGCGTCACAGGCGTGAGCGGCTCGGGCAAGTCAACGTTGATGCAAGATATTTTGGCGCCTGCCTTGCTCCGGCAATTCGGCAAAGCCACAGAAACACCGGGCCTGCATGACCGGCTCATGGGGGCTGATCATTTAACCGATGTGGTGTTCGTCGATCAGTCCCCGATTGGTAAAACGGCTCGCTCCAACCCGGCCAGTTATGTAGGTGCCTGGGACGCTGTGCGCGAGCTGTTTGCACAAGCGCCGCTGGCGCGGCAGCGCAGCTACACGTCGTCAAAATTCAGCTTTAACAACGGTGACGGGCGCTGCCCAACCTGTGGCGGATCGGGTTTTGAGCATGTCGAAATGCAGTTTTTAAGCGATGTGTATTTGCGTTGCCCAGACTGTGATGGCAAGCGATACCGGCCTGAGATTCTTGAAGTCACGATTCAACGCCCGTTCCCCGTTCGCCCTGAGCCTGTCGAAGGGTTCTCATTCAGTGGAAAGGCTTCGACAAGCTCAGCCCGAACGGTTGTATTGAATGTGGCCGACGTCCTCGACCTCACAGTTAGCGAAGCCGTGCAATTGTTTGCGCAAGACCGCGAAGTCGTGCGAGCCTTGCAACCCATCGTTGATGTGGGTCTGGAATATGTCAAGCTCGGCCAGCCGGTACCGACGCTGTCGGGTGGTGAAGCGCAGCGATTGAAGCTGGCGGGGTTTTTAGCCGATGCCAGCAAAACACGAAGCGCCAGCAAGCAAGCGCTAGCCCTGCGCAACCCCAGCAAAGGCACACTGTTTTTATTCGATGAGCCAACGACTGGCCTGCACTTTGACGACATTGCCAAGCTCATGCGCGCGCTGCGCAAGCTGCTGGAGGCTGGCCATTCGCTCATCATCATTGAGCACAACCTGGACGTGATTCGCTCTGCCGACTGGATCATTGACCTGGGCCCCGAAGGCGGTGAAGCGGGCGGCTTGCTGGTCACTGAAGGCACGCCTGAGCAAGTGCGCGAGCACCGCACCTCGCACACCGCACTGGCGCTGCGCGAGTACGAAGCCGTGATGAACAAAGTCCACAGCGTAGAAGAGCCGCGTCCAAAGCCCTTGAAAAAACGTCCCACTTTTTCAAACGACATTCAAATTGTCAACGCCAAAGAAAACAACCTCAAAAGCCTGTCGGTCAACATCCCGCGCGGCAAGTTCAATGTGGTCACGGGCGTGTCGGGCTCAGGCAAGTCGACACTCGCGTTTGATATTTTGTTCAATGAAGGTCAGCGCCGTTACCTTGAATCCCTCAACGCTTATGCGCGCAGCATTGTGCAGCCTGCGGGCCGGCCAGAGGTGGACGCTGTGTACGGCATACCGCCCAC
>JAYVPR010000226.1:0-2005 GCA_043757245.1 Polaromonas sp.
GCGGCGGTAACAAGCGCTGCGGAAGCAAACAACATTGCCACTTTGTTGAGTTTCTTCATGGTTCTCCTCTAGAGAAAAGCCGCAGACTGGCTGCGATTAATAAATTATACGTTCTGGGTGACCATCACCCAAAGCGATACGTTTATTGTGCCACAGCCATTTGCGCGTACAAGCTCACAATCGGTTTCGTCTGTCACAGAGTCTAAAATCTTCCATGTTTGTTGCTGTCTAGCCACAATCTACTACAGCAGCGCAGGCCGTAAAATAGCCTATTGAAATCGCGCTCTGCGACGAAAAATCAACCAGGCCGCTCATGACCCAGTTTGCAAAAGAAACCCTGCCCATCAGTCTTGAAGAAGAAATGCGGCGCAGCTACCTCGATTACGCCATGAGCGTTATCGTGGGTCGGGCACTGCCCGACGCCCGTGATGGTCTCAAACCAGTGCACAGACGTGTACTGTTTGCTATGCATGAGCTGAGCAATGACTGGAATAAACCCTACAAAAAATCGGCCCGTATTGTGGGTGACGTAATTGGTAAATACCATCCGCACGGTGATCAGTCGGTATACGACACGATTGTCCGTATGGCGCAAGATTTTTCGATGCGCCATCTGTTGGTAGATGGTCAAGGCAACTTCGGCTCAGTCGACGGCGACAACGCCGCCGCGATGCGCTACACCGAAATCCGTCTGGCCAAAATTGCGCACGAGCTACTGGCCGACCTGGACAAAGAAACCGTTGACTTTGGGCCGAACTATGACGGCAGCGAGCAAGAGCCGCTGGTCATGCCGACTCGCCTGCCTAACCTGCTGGTCAATGGCTCGGGCGGTATTGCTGTGGGCATGGCGACCAACATCCCCCCCCACAACCTGAATGAAGTGGTGGACGCTTGTCTGCATTTACTGAGTAACCCAGAGGCCACGATTGATGAGCTGATGGATATCATCCCCGCGCCAGACTTCCCGACCGCTGGCATTATTTACGGCATCAACGGCGTGAAAGATGGTTACCGCACCGGGCGCGGCAAAGTGGTGATGCGCGCCAAATGTCACTTTGAAGATATTGACAAAGGCCAGCGCCAGTCCATCATCGTTGATGAGTTGCCGTATCAAGTGAACAAAAAGACGCTGCAAGAACGCATGGCCGAGTTGGTGCATGAAAAAAAGATCGAGGGTATCAGTCACATTCAGGATGAAAGTGACAAGTCAGGCATGCGGCTGGTGATTGAACTCAAGCGCGGTGAAGTGCCCGAGGTGGTGCTAAACAACCTTTACAAGCAAACCCAGTTGCAAGACACTTTCGGCATCAACATGGTAGCCCTGATCAACGGCCAGCCAAAGCTTTGTAATTTGAAGGATTTGATCGCGGTCTTTTTGTCGCACCGTCGTGAAGTGGTGACGCGCCGCACCGTCTTCACACTTCGCAAAGCGCGTGAGCGCGGTCATGTATTGGAAGGCTTGGCTGTTGCGTTGGCCAACATTGATGACTTCATCGCTATTATCCGCAATGCACCCACTCCGCCTGTGGCAAAAGCAGAATTGATGGTCCGGCCCTGGGATAGTAAATTGGTACGTGAAATGCTGACCCGCGCCCGTGCCGATGGCGGCATAGTCAACGCTGATGATTACCGTCCAGATGGACTTGAAAAACTTTTCGGCATGGGTAACGACGGCCTCTATCGCCTGTCTGAAACCCAGGCGCAAGAAATTTTGCAAATGCGCCTGCAGCGCCTGACCGGTCTTGAGCAAGACAAAATTGTGGCGGAATACAAAGAAGTCATGGCTGAGATTGATGACTTGCTGGACATCCTTGCCAAGCCTGGCCGTGTGTCGGTCATCATTGGCGACGAGTTGGCAACGATCAAGCAAGAGTTTGGCCAAACCAAGTTGGGCGCCCGCCGCAGCTACATTGAGCACAGCTCGTTTGACTTGAGCACCGAAGACCTGATCACGCCGACCGACATGGTGGTCACGTTGTCGCATACCGGCTACATCAAAAGCCAG
>JAYVPR010000227.1:0-7300 GCA_043757245.1 Polaromonas sp.
TGCCGCATCGCTGGCAGCCCACTTCACTTTAACTGCAACCCTGTGCCATCAAGGCACCAGCGCCGTCAACGTGTGTTGCCCACCCGCTTACGAAGCAACTACGTCAAGGATGGCTGGAACTACCCGGGTGACGCCTTTACGCAGGATGCCAATGGCTACTTTTTTTATCTGGCGCGTGACGACGACATGATCATCACGTCCGGCTACAACGTCGGCGGGCCTGAGGTTGAAGACGCATTGATGCAGCACCCGGCAGTGTCGGAATGCGGGGTGATAGGCCTGCCAGACGATGAACGCGGCATGGTCGTGAAAGCTTTTGTGGTGCTGAAGCCAGACGTTGAGGGCAACGAGGCCTGCGTGAGGCTGCTTCAAGACCATGTTAAAGCCGCACTTGCGCCTTTCAAATACCCACGCCAGATTGAGTTCGTCAGCAAGCTGCCGCGCACTGAAACCGGCAAACTGCAGCGCTTCAAATTACGTAGCGCATCAACACAAAAAGGATCACAAACGTGAAAAACCTTCAACCGCCAGACTGGCTAGAACCCAAAGGCTACGCCAATGGCATCGCGGCGCGCGGTGCGCTGATTTTTGTGGGCGGTCAGATCGGCTGGAACGCGGCCCAGCAGTTTGAAAGCGATGACTTCATCTTTCAGACGCGGCAAGCGCTGCTTAATGTTGTGGCAATTTTGAAAGCGGGCGGCGCTGGACCGGAGCACATGGTGCGCATGACCTGGTATGTCACTGACCGGGTCGAGTATTCAGGGCGCCTGAAAGAGCTGGGGGCTGCTTACCGAGAGGTGATGGGCAAGAACTTTCCGGCGATGACTTGCGTGGAGGTTTCAGGCCTGGTGGAAGAGCGAGCGCGAGTTGAAATTGAGGTGACAGCAGTGTTACCAGACTGAAAATTCTTGGAATTTCCTGGGGACCGAAAAACATTTGTTTTCACGCACTTTTATATACCTTGAATCCAAGTATCAAATATAGCGTTATCCCAATGTATACGGACTCAAGTAGCTATTTTTTTAATAGCAATTAATTTTCTTACGGTGCTACGGTTTAATTGTGCTGTTTAATTGTGCTGTTTAAGGCATTTGTCAGCTTCAGTTTTTGCCTGCCGCAAGGCGTCCTCCACCATTTGTATATGCGGCGTGGCCTGACGCCAGCCGGTTTGCTCATTGGCGTGGCCCGCACGCACCAGGCGCACTTCAGCGCAAGCCACAGTTCTGGCATTGCAAGCCAGCGTTGCGGGCTGGTTTTTGTAGGCGCTGAGCTGCGCCCACAAATCATTACGCAACAGGGAACTGCGAGCGACCAGCGGCGTGTCGAGCCCTACCTTCGCAGATTTATCAGCTTCAAGCGCTTGCGCAATCTTGATGGCCTCGGTCAGTGACTCTTCGATGTAACCCGTTCGGTCATTCTCGTGGTACTGCGATTTGGCCGTATCTAGCCAGCACTGCGCCTTGGCCAGCGGGTAACTGTTTTGCGGGATACCGGCTTCATTGAGTTTGCGCAACCGCAGTTGAACAGCGTCGATGGTGCGGCGGTCTGACAGGATGCGCTCATCCGTGATGCGGGCTTGCTGCGGGTTTAAGCCTGTTGCTTGGGCAGCTGGGCCTGGGGCTTCATTTTTAACAATGCCCGAGCTGCAACCAGCCAAAGCCAATGCAGATACAAAAATTACGGCGACGCAGATGCGTAGAGTGGTCAATGTATTCATAGAAATCCTAATCACGGTCATGTTTAGGTTTAAGGTTTCATCACGTTAGGGTCAATGGTTTTGTTGACGGATGGCTCGTTCTTTTTAAACAGGTCTTCATCAAACTTGTAGCGCAGACCCAGTACCCAGCCACGGTTGGTGTAGTCGTTGCCCGTCAACCCGGCGGCTGTGCCTGACGACGCAAAACCGCGCCAGTTATAGCCCAGTGTGGCGTACAGGTTGTCCATCACGACATAACCTATCTCTGCGCCGTACGCATACCGCATGTCGCCGCCCGTGCCTTGCAACACCGAGAAGATACCGCCCACAGACCATTTGTTGGTGACATCGTAAGTGACACGGCCACCCAGCAACTGGGCGCGGTAGCTGTCCTTGACCGTCCCCAGCAGCAACTCGTTCACGTTTTTATAGGCATATCGACCGGACAGCCACCACGCACGGCTGGGATGGTAGTTGCCCCTGAAGCTGATGATGTCTGTGGCACTGTCAATTTGCGTGCCTGGGGATGAGTCACGGTTGTCTTTGCGTTCATACAGGCCAAGTGCGTCAAACTTGTTGTTGTCAACCGGGCGGTAGGCAAAACCAAGCTGGAACCGGCTCTGGAATTTATTGCTGCCAGCCGCTGTTCGCGGATTGACCACATTGGCGTATTCACGAGCCAGCATGGTCCAGTCGCTGTCAAGCTTGCGTGCAACGCCCAGGGTGTAAAGCCAGTTGGTGCTGTTGGCATCTTCACGCCACTCAACCCGGCCTGATGACTTCCAGACCGGACTTGCGGTGTACTCCAGCCCGACACCTGCAGCGCTGGAATTGCCACTGGTACTGGCCAGTCGCTCGACGCTGGTTGTCAGGCGCAGCCCTTCGGCCAGTCGCCAGCCATTACGCAGACCCAAGGCACGTTGAACTTCTTTGCCGGATGCCGAATCACGCAAACGGTACTCGCTGTAAAGCGAGCCGTCTTGCATGTATTGGGTGTCAATGCCCAAGGTAAAAGCATCACTGATCGGACCCGTCCCAAGGCCATAAGCGCCGCTGTATTGGGTGGCACGTTCATAGCGGCTGTAAAGCCTGGTTTTGTCGGCTACGCGCCAGTCAGCGCCCAACCGATACAAGCCCGAGCCACTGTTACTGAAAGAGCGCTGGGTTTCAGCTGACAAATTCAGTCTATCAGTGGCCGCCCAGCGCGCGCCCAACCGATACAGAGTGGTTGGCTCTGTACCAGACACATCCTGTAGCTCACCATCAACTGTCAAAGCGTCGGTTATTTTGTAGGTGGCACGCACAAACATCGCGGTTCGGTCAATACCTGCGAGCGCAACTGGCGCTGCAGCATTGATGGCCGTGTTGCAAATAATCGGCAGGCCCGTCGCCGGGTCAATCGACTGGTTACCACTCTGACTGATGCCATAACCCGTGTTGTAGCCTGCAATTGCCCCAGGTACTGTGGTTGTACCGGCGAGGTTGACACAGTTGGTGGCGGTGGTCTGAGTCAAACTCATGGCGTTTTGCACCACGCGGCGCAGGCCAGCACCCACCGTGAGCCTGTCAGTCGCTTTCAAGTCAATCCCAACAGCACCCTGCTCATTGAGACTGCCAGCAATGATGTCTTTGGAACTGAGCACCTCGCCCGTTACGCTGACCTTGTCATTAAATTTGTAGGCGCCTTTTGTACCCAGTTCTGTCTTGCCGCCTGTGACACCCGATGAAGGATTGTTAAAGTCAGGCGATGAGCGAAGCGCATAGGCTCTGAAGCGCAAATCATTGTCTGCGTGACGCAGTTCAATGCGTTCCGCGCTACCTTTTTGCTCGCCTGATTTACCATTAAAGTTAGAGCTGACGTTGTTGTTAAAACCGCTGGCTGGGGTATTGACCACGCTGGTGGTACGCGCGACCTCAGCAATCAGTTCTGTATTTTTACTGAGCTTCAACGAAATGTTGGCGCCGCTGACCTCGTAAGGTGCTGCCGGGTTTTCATCCTTGGCCGCAGCCACACCGATCGTCAGGCTTTCAGTTAACTTCAGTCTGACATCTGCACCGTACACATAAAACTTTTGCCCCCCCTGCTCTACCTCATAAACAATTCGAATTGAAATCGGGTTGAGCTGATCATCAAAACTGGGAATTGGTGCGCGGAAAAGAATTTTCCCGGAGAAGGGCTCAAACTCGTAATCAAGATTTCTTGAAACTGGCGTAACCTTGATGATGTTGACCGGCCTGAATCGGTCGCGCGTCACAATCTCGATCTTCTCAGAGCCGCTCACACCATTGGCGTTGGACACCGAATAGGGGCCTGAAACACCGCGTGCAGGAAACTCGTCTGTGACTTGCCTAAAAGTTTGTTGGGCTACAAAACCGTTGGCAACTACCTTTCCTTCTTCATAGTGCCCGCGCACACCATTCAGTGAACGGCTGTATTGGCTTAATTGACGAGCCGGGTTGCTATCGGCAGTACCGTAATCGCCCAACAGGAAGTAACTGAGCTTATTGTCGATCCGCACGTACAGCTTACCCGAGCTTTGCGCATCCACCCCGCGCACGCTGGAGTCACCATAGACCGGGTAAAACGCATTTGGGTCAATGTCTTGAAAAAGTTTTTTTCGAACATCTTTATCCGAGTCGTAGGCCAAAGTCAAAAGATACTCACCCTTGACCTTGCCTTTCAAATAAACCGCAGCTCGGGCACCAAATTTGGTTTTACCACCACTGAAATCTTTGGTGAAACCTTTTAACTCGTTATCAAAACCATCGTTCTCGCGAACAGGTGTAATTTGGCTCGGGTCAAATTTGTCAGAGCGCAAACGGCCTTCGATCAAACCTACCGCGACGAACTCGCGTAAATCAGGGACATACCGAACGACTACTTTTTCTGCCACGCCGCGAACCGATACCTTGAGCGTCACCGGGTCTGGCTTGTAGGGAGCAATCAGCTTGAATTGCAATGTGCCGTTTTTAACGGTTTGCTGTATGCCCGGCGTTATACGGTCAATGTCGCCACGGTCTGCGCCAGACTCGGATCTCAAGCGTCCCGGCATCAAGACACGCGCGCCACCATCAACCTCAATCGTCACTTCGACATCAACCGTGATGCGCTGACCGTCTTTGTCGAACAGCAGCAGTTGAACATCGGTTGGGGTTACGCCGTCAGCAGGCAGGTTATCTCCGTTTACCTTGATGCCAATTTTTCTGACGGAAGATGAGATCCGATCAAGAAAGGAAGTGAATGGACGCGGGCCAATGCCTTGTTGCCCACCAGCTTCAAATAGGTTTTTTGCTTCTGGAACATCAGCACTGGTGGTATTTAATGCCGGCTGCGCGAGAGCGAATCCATGCATCAATATCACAGCAACCGCAATCGGCGTACGGCGCATGTTAACCACATCGGACAGGCAGGTTGGCTTCAAATGTTTCATCGTGCCTCCGCTGGCTTGACGGGCGCTGCATCCTGCTGCCGTGTTGCGGGCAAGATTTGTTGAATAGCCTCGGTTGTACGATTTTCTATTTTCAACGGTAATTTCTTTTCGGCTTCAGAACTCAGGATGCCGCCCTGCGCACGCCGCGCTTTGACCTGGCCGAGCACCTCTGGGCTGCATGAACCTTCGATAAAGTCGGCGCGTCCAAGCTCACCACCCTTGAGATCAACAAACAGGCTATCCCCCACACCCGCATTGCGGTTGCTTGATGGCACCATTCGCGAACCTTTTGGCAAGGTTGTACGGTCAATTTTGATCACATGCGTTTGCGGTTTAACGCCACAGATGCTGTATTTGCCCTCAGAGTCAGTCAGGATAAATGTGCCATCCAGCATCACCAAGCGCACGCCCGGTATGCCCAATTCACGGCTGCCGCCAGAGTTGTTCTGTACCGCATTGCCATCGCAGTCAACATACACCTTACCGATGATGCAGCCTTCATTGCTGAACACTCCGCCCTGCACAGTTACCTTGTATAACGCAATATTTGAGCGCACAGGCGCCATAACCTGCGCGCGGTTAATACCATCACCCTGTTGGGAACCAACACCCAAGCGCACAAAATAAGTCAGCTCGGCAGTGGCTTGGCCCGCGATAGTGTCAATGTCAAACGTCAACTCCCTGCCCACCCCACCTGCCGGATTTGCAATGCCGACACCACCCAAACGTGCTGTGCCCAAGATATAGCGGAAGCCAGCCGGCAGCAAATCATTAAGCTTGATCACCGATATAGGCAGCTGCGTCGTATTACGAATCCGTATCGTGTACCGCACAGAGTCACCAAGCTCCGCTACCGTCTTATCGCCAGTTTTAGTGACCAGCAAGGCGCCCGAATTCAAGATGGGGTCTAGCGGTATATGGTTGTTGAGGACCTCAAGAAAACCAGGGAAATTGAACTGTAATTTGAGGAAGTACTGCGTACCCGCACCACCCGCAAAACCAACGACCGGTGTGGCACCATTAACACCGACTGCAGGAGCGATATCCTGCGGTTGAACCTTGGTGGAAGCACCCAAAGGAACAACCAGTGTTGGCTGCGCAGGTGATACGCCGCCCTGCGTGGCTTGTGGCGGCAAGTATGCCCCCGGCGGTGTCACGTCAAACCTGTAGATACCACTAGGTGGGGAATTTTGGAAGAAGAACTGATAAATCCCGCTAGCACCGGTAATGATGGTGTCAGAGCCACCCAGGGTTTGAGTTGCGGGGTTAAACACGCCAGCACCTTCATATACCAGTCGTACCGTAGCGCCAGCAATAGGCTGACGCGTCACTGAGTCATAGACAACCCCGCTAGGGTCAAGTGGCAAGTTTTGCTCTTGAACGTTGTCGCCCGAATACAGAGTGACATCCCTGATAGAAACCGCAAATGGAGTGGCGGGGGTCACCACAATCGGACCGGTTACTGTATTGTTGCCAGTTGATGGATTTCCCAGCAACGTTACTTGCACACCTGCTACGACGGGTGACGTGTTAAATGGGGTGCCGAAAATAGCATTACTCGCACCATCAAAGAAGCGAACGCTGAAACCTGTACCAACTGGCAAACCGGTGATAGTGTAAAGACCATTCGCATCGGTCAGGGCGGACCCGAACACGACGGTTGTTGTACCTGTTAACTTGAAAACTTCAGCACGGAAATTTGCAATCGGAATATCTACCCCGGCATCAAAAAATTTGTTTCTCTGCTGGTCGAAAAACACTCGCCCGCTCAGACTTGCGTTATTCCCAGCTAGAACGCTGAAGATCGCGGTGTTATTACTGGCATTTGTATCGTTGACAGCCGTGGCGGTGGCTGTTCCGACCACGCCAGTACCAGTCTGTATAAATGTAATGCTGACAGTGATCGCCTGACCCGGAGTGACATCCGGTACAGACGTCGGGAATGTCACCACGCCGGTGACAGAGTTATACACACCAACCCCAAGAATCACACTGGTCACAGTGACGCTGCCAGTTGGCAATCCAGGCTTCAACTTCAGCGTCACCGTAACATTGGTGGCGGTGGAGCTTGGTGTACTGCTGGTGTTGACGAAGTTGACCGTGCCGCTGACCACGGTGTTGACCGGTGCGCTGGCCGGGAAGCCGGCAAAGCTGGCGCTCATGTCGGCGGCGC
>JAYVPR010000228.1:0-2003 GCA_043757245.1 Polaromonas sp.
AGCAATCGTGGCGGGGGACTCAGAGATGGCTTCCATCATCCTCATCAGGCCACCTTCAATGCGCTTGGCGATTTCAATTTCGCCTTCACGCGTCAGCAATTCGACGGTGCCCATCTCGCGCATGTACATACGTACCGGGTCGGTGGTGCGGCCAAACTCGCTGTCAACCGTGGACAGTGCTGCCTCGGCGGCTTCTTCAGCTTCTTCTTCGGTCGAGCCACCAGGCGTATTGCTGGTAATCAGCAGCGATTCAGCGTCTGGCGTTTGCTCGTAAACGGCCACGCCCAAATCGTTCAGCGTCAGGATCACAGCCTCAAGCGTTTCTGCGTCGATCAGCTTGTCGGGCAGGTGGTCAGAGATTTCGCCGTGCGTCAGGTAGCCACGCGTTTTGCCCAGTTTGATCAGCGCTTTCAGGCGCATACGGCGCTTCAAAATGTCTTCTTCGCTCAGGACCGTCTCGTCCAGCCCGAACTCCTTCATCAAAGCACGTTCTTTCGCCTTGCTGATCTTCATCCGCAGGGGTTTGACCTTTTCGGTTGTCTCTGCAACCGGTGCCTCTTCAAATTCGGCGACCACGTCTGACAGGTCTTCATCGCCATCACCAGCGATTTTGGGCTTGCGGCCGCGCTTGGCGCTCGCGGTGTCGGTATCTACAGCTTTGGCTGGGCGGCCAGGCTTCTTTTTAACGGCCACTTCAACAACAGCGGGATTGGTTTCGGCAATTTTTTTGGTAGGCACTAGAGGAGCTTTCTTCGGGGGCGGAGCGGATTTGGCTAGTTTGGCGGTTGCTTTTAGCGGCTTGACAGATGTGGTGGCTTTTTTGGTTTTATCAACCGGCGTAGCCTTGATGGTTTTTTGTGCCACCGTAGCAACTTTTGGGGCTGATTTACTTGGAAGTTTGAATGCAGGTTTGGCTAAAGGTTTGGCTACAGGCTTGACTACAGGTGTAGCGGTTGGCTTGTTTGATGTTTTCGAAGGCATGGCAGGTCTCCGGATGACAAAAATTAATCCACAAGGCGAGTGTGCGCAAAACAGCGACTCAAGTGCAAAAAAACACAGCTGAATACAAAAATTGTTTGCAATCTGTAAATCGCAAGCTAAAGGTCACAAGCTGTTTGGGCGAACATTTGGTGTGCAGTCCTTGCGGTGCTGTGGCCAGCTCTTTTTGAGGAGTGGTTTCCGTGGTGCGGAAGGCCGATGCCGGAGGTGTTGCTGTCGCGCTTGCGGTAGCGAAGGTCGGATTATACCCTATTGCCTGTTTTTTAGGCGGTAAAATTCGGCTCCTGTCGGTTGATTTCAGCTTAGGAATGCAGAAATAACAAACATACCGTTTATGGACGGCACTGGCGGGCGCTTTGCGTCGTTGCTTGTCGCTTGTGTGGCTAGCCACACGGCGCTCCAATCGCCTAGCACTGCATCCCGCCAGCACCATCCAAAACGGTACATTTATTAATTCCGCATCCCTTATTTTTGCAGACTGCTGGCCAGCTCTTTGTAGCGTTGCATGGCCAGTGGGTCCGTGGCGGCGCGCAATGCCAGCTCTTTCATTTCTTGCTGGCGCCTGAGTTTGACTAGCTGATCCATGATGCTGCGCACCTCGTTCCAGTCGCCTTCAATGCCCTCGGGGATTTGCGACAGTTGGGCAACCGCGTGCGCCTCATGAGCGTGACCACGCAAACCCTCGCGCAAAGCGGCCCAGGGCTGCGCACCGTGGTCGTGCAGTTGGTTTTCAAGCCAGGCAAATAGCGGTCCGTGCGGCGCGGGCAGGCCGCACAGCAAATGGTGTTCTTCCACATTCAGCAAATCCCAGCTTTGGGGCTCGGTCAACAGCAGGCGCAGCACCCGGTCTTCACGGCTGGCGGGTAGCAGGCGGCCAGCGATTCGGCGCGCAGGTTGTGTGGTGGTGTTGCTGACGGTAAGGGGCGACGAAAAGTGCGGCTCGGAGTTTGAATAATCGACCTCGTTGCCACCGGGGTAGCCCAAATCATCCGGGTAGCCTGAAA
>JAYVPR010000229.1:0-7297 GCA_043757245.1 Polaromonas sp.
CACCCGCCCATGCCGACCACCTTGTCGCCAGGCTGGAACGCGGGTGAGCGGCTTTCCACCACTTCGCCAACAGTGCCGCCCTGCATGACTTGGCCCAGAGGCTGAGGCACCGCATAACTCTTTGACTCGTTCATGCGACCGCGCATATAGGGATCAAGGCTCAGGAAGTGGTGGCGCACTAACACCTCGCCATCCTGCAGCGCTGGGGTCTCGCTGGACCTCTGCTTGAAATTGCTGGCGACCGCTTCACCGGTGGGGCGGTTGTCCAGAAGAATTTGTTGATTAGCGGGCATGTGAATCTCCTGAGGTGGGTTTGGGACTTCTATAACTGCCACAAATGCTATTTATGAATAGCAAATAATGGCCGTTCTTCTGGGCTACAAAACGAGTCAGCGGTTAACCAATACATCAGTCAGTCGGAATGGGACTGACAGGCGCGCTCAGCGCATTCGCACTTTTGGGTCCTGTCGCCAAGCGTCTAACGTATTTGAACGTTCCCGTCGCGTGGGCGCAAGCCCGATTTTGTAAATCGTAAAGCGTGGCTTCGGTAAAAGCCAGTGTGGCGGTTCGGTGCATCAGTCGCCCCTTCGCCGTGAGTTTGCTACCGTCGCCCGGCGCAGGTTGCATAAAGCTGGTCTTCATTTCAATGGTGACGACGCCCATATCCTTCTGGACGCTGCGCGCGGCCACAGCCATGGTGACATCCAGAAGCGTCATGATGGCGCCGCCATGCGTGACCGCGAAGGAATTCAGGTGCTCGGACTTTGGCGTGTAGCCAATGGTTGATTGACCGCCATCAAACAACTCCAGCGCAAAGCCGAGGTGACTGACAAAGGGTATTTCTGTACCGAAGTTCAGGAAGGTCATCCAGCTTTCCCGCTCAACCGCCAGTCACTGCGGAGACGCCGCCGTCCACCGCCAGCCACTGGCCGGTGATGTGCTTGCCTGCGTCTGAGGCATACAGCACGCAAAGGCCCTTGAGATCTTCGTCATCGCCCAAACGACCGAGTGGTGCGTGTGCGGTGAGTTTGTCTTCACCCATCGCCTTGAGCGTGCCCATCGTCATCTTGCTTGGAAAAAAGCCGGGGCAGATGGCATTCACGGTGATGTTGTAAGCGCCCCATTCGCTGCCTAATGCCCGGGTAAAGTTGACCACCGCACCCTTGGACGTGTTGTAGGCGATCGTGGTCATCTCGCGCGGGTTCCCGCCCAGACCTGCAATAGACGCGACGTTGATGATGCGGCCTGACTTGCGCGGGATCATGCTGTGTTTGGCAATCTGCTGCGAGAGAATGAAATAACCGCGGATGTTGAGGTTCATAACCTTGTCCCAGGCCTCCACCGGGTGATCTTCAGCAGGCGCCCCCCAGGCCGCTCCCGCGTTGTTGACAAGGATATCCACGTGCCCGAAACGCTTGATGGTTTCATCGGCCAGCGCCCGAATATCGGCTTCTTTAGAGCAGTCGGCGGCAATCCAATCAACCTCGATGCCAGCGGATTTCAGCTCGGCGGCCGATTCGATCAGGTCCGCAGCCTTGCGCGAACTCAGCATGACTTTGGCGCCAGCTTCGCCTAAGGCCTGCGCGAGTTGCAAGCCGAGGCCGCGCGACCCGCCCGTGACGAGTGCGGTTTTTCCTTTGAGATCAAACAGTTGCTGAATCGTACGGGTCATGGGAAGTCTCCTTTTATGTTCTTGCTAAATTTCATAATCAAGCACGCTACGGGTGTTGCGCAGGGTGCCCAAGGCGCCGCTAATATGCTGGTGATGCGGGTGATTTTGATAAGCCGCCAGTGCGCCGCTGTTCTCAAATACGGAGTAAAGCACAACATCACAATTGGCTTCTAACCCGACTGTCGTGATGGCGACTTCAAACTCGAGCATGCCCGGAACCAGTGCATTGCAGGTGTCCAGCTGGGCCTTGAAACGCGGCGCATCCGCAGCGTCCAGAAGAGTCCACATGACAATGTGTTTGATCATGCGTCACCCTCTTATTTTTGAGCGTACATAAATCAGCCCAAAGCCGACCGCAGCGACCAACGCGCCCGCTACCATGAGGGTCTGGCCATCGTCTTCGTCCGCGCGGTCCACCACTATTCCCAGAACCAGCGCCAGCAGGCCGGCATAGATCAGTACCCAGATGACCCCCTGCAAACGGGCCAGAGCCGTACCAGAAACCGCCTTGGAAGGCGGCTTTAAAACCCCCACTAAAAAGCCTCCTCGGGCAAGTCGGCGCAGGTGCGGTCACGCGTTTCAACCACGTTAAACCAAGCCTTAATTTTAGGCAATTCGTAGTGATAGAAATAGCGGGTAGCACCCAGTCTTCCTAGCGTTGAAGCGATCGACTTGGTAGCATCTGCCTGAAGTGCGGCCAGAGCCACCTCCAGCCAGATCCAGGCCAGCACGGTGTGGCCGAAGCCCTGCATATAAGGGACTGCATTGGCAAGTGCGTCGCTAGAGTCGCCGGTAATCCAGGCGGCCTTGGTGGCACTGTCAACCTGTTGCCAGGCTTGCGCCAGTGCGCCGGCATACGCAGCGAGCTCCGGCACCTGAGTTGCACGTTGGAGGGTGGCGTTGACACGCGCCGCGAGCAGCTCGAGTCCTCTGCCATGTTCCATCAGCACCTTGCGCCCCAGCAGGTCCATCGCCTGAATGCCGTGGGTGCCTTCGTGAATCATGTTCAATCGGTTATCGCGCCAGTACTGCTCGACCGGAAAGTCGCGCGTGTAGCCATACCCTCCATGCACCTGAATCGCCAGGGAATTGGACTCAAGGCACCATTCGCTGGGCCAGCTTTTGGCGATCGGTGTCAGCACTTCCAACAGCAAACGCGCGTCGTCTGCGACCTGCGGCTCGGCTGTGTGCTGCTCGTCGACCAGGCGGGCGCAGTACAACTCGAGCGCTAATGCGCCCTCGCAGTAAGACTTTTGCGCCAGCAGCATTCGCTTGACATCGGCGTGCTTGATGATCCGGATTTGCGGTTGAGCCGGGTCCTTGCCGCCGGGTCCGATGGGGCGACCCTGCGGGCGGTTCTTCGCATAATCAAGCGACGCGTAATACCCCGCCAGCCCCAGCATGGTGGCGGCTGTCCCGACGCCAATGCGCGCTTCGTTCATCATGTGAAACATGCAACGCAGGCCTTCGTGCGGCTTGCCTACCAGGTAGCCCACGGCCCCGGCTTCTCCGTTCACCGGGTATTTACCTTCACCAAAATTCAGCAGCGTGTTGGTCGTGCCCCGCCAGCCCAGCTTATGGTTCAGGCCTGCCAGCGCGACATCGTTGCGAACGCCAGTGAGCGCACCGCCGCTATCCACCAGTTTTTTGGGCACGATAAACAGCGAGATTCCGCGCGTGCCCGGAATCAGTTTGCCATCGGACCCGGGTATTTTGGCGAGCACCAAATGAACGATATTTTCAGTCAGATCGTGTTCGCCAGCCGAAATCCACATCTTGTTGCCCTTGAGCCGATAACGTGGGCCCAGCGGGTCGGCTTCGAAATCAGTGCCGTCGGGTACAGCGCGGGTCGTCACATCGCTGAGCGACGAGCCAGCCTGCGGTTCTGACAGACACATGGTGCCGGAAAAGCGCCCAGAAAACTCGTTCTTGGCGAACACCGTCTTCTGCGCCTCGGTGCCGTGCACCATCAGCAAATTGGCATTGCCCGTCGTCAGCATGCCGGAGCCGATACTGACTGAAGCCATGGCAAAGAAAGCGTTGGCCGCCGCTTCTACCGTATAAGGTAACTGCATGCCGCCCATGTCGTAATCCTGCGCGGCACTCAGCATGCCGGATTTCGCATAGGCTTTTTGAGCCTCGTGCGTGGCCTGCGGCAAGATGACTTTTTCACCGTCAAAGTGCGGCTCTTGTGTATCTACCAGCCGGTTAAATGGCGCGTATTTTTCACGCGCTATGCGTTCGCAGGTGTCGAATACTGCATCAAAGGTTTCACGGGAATGGTCGGCGAAACGTGGGCGCTGATTCAGCGATTCCGCGTCAAGCCAGTGGTACAACAAATAATTTAAGGTAGAACGAAGGCTCATAGCTAACTCAATTAATACTTCAGTATTGACTAAAAAAAATCGCCACGTATCTCTTTCTTGGCTATGTCCCATTCACGTTTCAAAATATGTTGACAAACAAATACATATTGTTCGTTCACAGCATATTTATCAACCACATGCTCTGCACTCAGCAACTGATACATAAGCTTTTGAAGCAACGCATATTCAGGATCTTTCGGATTCATCAATAGTTCGATGCGCGTTCCGTGCTCATAAAACTCGCGTTTACTCGTTTGATCAACGCCTGGTGTCATTCCCCAAGATTGAAATATTGCCATCTCATCACGTAAACGCTGAATCCAAGCAACCCGGTGATCAGTAAGTTTAAGTGCCCTTACAGTATTGTCGGAAAGCCTAGCATTGGATGCATTTACATCCGCTGCTTTCTTCGCCGCAAAATAGGACAGAGCGGCACCTATAAGACCACCTACCAATGCTGAACCAGCCGATATAAGAGCAATGCCGAGATCAGAGGGCATCAGTGAAGCTCAGAGTACTTCAAATATACCCGCAGCCCCCATGCCCCCACCAATACACATCGTCACGCAAACCCGCTTGGCACCGCGGCGTTTACCTTCAATCAGGGCGTGGCCCGTCAGACGCTGGCCGGTGACGCCGTAGGGGTGACCGACGGCGATTGCGCCGCCATTCACGTTGAGTTTGTCCATCGGTATGCCGAGCTTGTCGGCGCAATACAGCACCTGCACGGCAAAAGCCTCGTTGAGCTCCCACAGATCAATATCACTGACTTTCAAGCCCAGCTTGGCCAGCACTTTGGGGATGGCGAATACCGGGCCGATGCCCATTTCGTCTGGCTCGCAACCTGCCACTGCAAAACCCAAGAAACGGCCCAAAGGCTTCAAGCCTTTGCGCTCGGCGACTTTCTCGTGCATCATCACCACCGCACCACCGCCATCAGAAAACTGGCTGGCATTTCCTGCCGCAATAACGCCTCCGGGAATGGCGGGCTTGATGCCACTGATGCCTTCTTTGGTTGTGCCTGCGCGAATGCCTTCGTCGTTAGTCACCGTGACTTGCTTGGTCGTCAAACCCATGACCGGGTCTGCCACGCCCATGGTGACGGTAATTGGTGCAATCTCGGCCGTGTACAGGCCAGCAGCCAAAGCCGCAGTGGCTTTTTGCTGGCTGAGCGCGCCGTACTCGTCCATGCGCTCACGCGAAATGCTGTAGCGCTTGGCAACCTGCTCGGCTGTTTGCAGCATGTTCCAGTAAATCTCGGGTTTGTTTTTGGCCAGCCAGTCGTCAGCCAACATGTGGGTGTTGGCCTCTTGCTGCACGCACGAAATACTCTCAACCCCGCCGGCCACATAAATGTCTGCTTCTCCCGCGATGATGCGCTGCGCTGCTGTTGCAATGGTTTGCAGACCCGACGAGCAAAAACGGTTGATGGTCATACCCGACACGGTGACCGGGCAGCCTGCCCGCAGCGCAATTTGACGGGCGATGTTCGAGCCAGTTGCACCTTCTGGCGTAGCGCAACCCATGATGACATCATCAACTTCTGCGGCATCAATGCCGGCACGCTTGATGGCATGCTCGACGGCGTGGCCACCCAGGGTCGCACCATGTGTCATGTTGAAAGAGCCCTTCCAGCTTTTGGCCAGGGGGGTACGGGCGGTGGAAACGATTACAGCTGACGTCATGATGTGATCCTAAAAATTTGGCTTTATGTGGCTCTATGTGGTTCGACTACGTGGTTCGATTTAGTTGAAGGTTTTACCTTCAGCAACAAGACGAGCCAGCAGCGGCGCTGGCTGCCAGAACTTGGCATCGTCCAGCGGGTTTAGCGCAAAGCGGTTCATGGCTTGCACCACATTGAACAAGCCGACTTCGTTGGCGTAATTCATCGGGCCGCCACGGTAAATCGGGAAACCATAGCCCATCAGGTAGACCATGTCGATATCGCTGGCTTTGGACGCTATGCCTTCTTCAAGAATGTGCGCCGCCTCATTAACCAGCGAATACACCAGGCGTTGCACGATCTCTTCGTCAGAAATTTTGCGTGGCGTGATGCCAAGTGATTTGCGGTGCGCTTCAATCATGGCCACCACTTCTGCGTTCGGAATCGCATCGCGTTTGCCTGCAATATAGTCGTACCAGCCAGCGCCAGTTTTTTGACCAAAGCGGCCCTTTTCGCACAACAAGTCAGCAGTCTTGCTGTATTTCATGTCGGGTTTTTCCAGGTAGCGGCGCTTGCGAATGGCAAAGCCAATGTCGTTACCCGCCAGGTCGCCCATGCGAAACGGGCCCATGGCAAAGCCGAACTTTTCAATCGCTTTATCAACCTGCGCAGGCGTACAGCCTTCATCCAGCAAAAATCCGCCTTGGCGACCGTATTGCTCAATCATGCGGTTGCCGATAAAGCCGTCACAAACACCAGAAACTACCGAGGTTTTCTTGATCTTTTTACCCAAAGCCATCACGGTGGCCAGCACGTCCTTACCGGTTTTTTCACCGCGCACCACTTCCAGCAGCTTCATGATGTTGGCGGGGCTGAAAAAGTGGGTACCAATCACGTCTTGCGGCCGCTTGGTGAAGGCGGCGATCTGGTTCATGTCCAGCGTTGAGGTGTTGGACGCCAAAATGGCGCCAGGCTTCATCACGCGATCCAGCGCCTTGAAGACTTTTTCTTTCACACCCATTTCTTCAAACACGGCCTCAATCACCATGTCGGCGTCTTTCAGGTCGTCATAACTTAGCGTGGTGGTCAGCATGGCCATCCGCTCTTCATACTTGTCTTGTTTGAGCTTGCCTTTTTTGACCTGTGCTTCGTAGTTTTTACGAATGGTGGCGATGCCTCGGTCTAGCGCATCCTGCTTCATTTCCAGCATTTTTACTGGGATGCCCGCATTCAAAAAGTTCATCGAAATACCGCCGCCCATGGTGCCCGCACCAATCACCGCGATCGATTTGATGTCGCGCTTGGGCGTGTCAGCCGGCACGTCCGGGATTTTCGATGCTGCGCGCTCCGCGAGGAAGATATGCCGCAATGCTCGCCCTTCGGGGCTCCACATCAAGTTGATGAAAATTTCGCGCTCTAACGCCATACCGTCATCAAATTTACGTTTGGTGGCGGCTTCTACGGCCTCCAAACATTTCAGCGGTGCGGGGTAGCCTTTGGACATGCCACGAACCATGTTGCGGGCAAACTGGAAATAGGCGTCGCCGTTTTTGTGTTTGCATGGCAAAGAACGTACCAAAGGCAGCGGGCGGGTAT
>JAYVPR010000230.1:0-2002 GCA_043757245.1 Polaromonas sp.
GGCGGTTATGGCATGTTGGTCGGCCCGGCATCAACCAAGGCCGAGATTGAAGACTTCCGTGCTGCATTGCTGGCCAATCCGGCGGGCTACATTGCCCAGCCAACACTGAGCCTGTCCACCTGCCCAACCTACGTTGAAAGCGGCATTGCACCGCGCCATATTGATTTGCGGCCATTTGTGTTGAGCGGCAAGGAGGTGCAGATGGTACCTGGTGGCCTGACACGCGTGGCGCTTAAAGACGGCTCGTTGGTCGTCAACTCGTCGCAGGGTGGGGGTACAAAAGACACCTGGATTCTGGAGTCTGATGGCACTGTGCCCATGCAATCGCAATCGCAATCGCAGAGTGGAGGTAAATAATCATGTTGTCTCGCACCGCAGATCACCTCTTCTGGATGTCGCGTTATACCGAGCGCGCTGAAAACACAGCACGAATGCTCGATGTCAACTACCAGACATCCATGCTGCCGCAATCAGCCGGCGCGGCGATGGTTGGCTGGGAGGGGCTGCTCAGTATCAGCGAGCTCAAACCCGCATACAGTAAAAAATATGGCGAGGCTATCGGCCAGCGTGATGTGATGGACTTCATGGTGCGAGATGAGCAGAACGCATCGAGCATCGTGTCATGCCTGAAGAACGCGCGTGAAAACGCCAGAGCGGTTCGGGGCACGCTGACGACCGAGGTCTGGGAGACCGAAAACCAGACCTTCCTCGAAGTCATACGCAAGCTCAATAACGGCGACTTTGAGCGCGACCCGTCGCAGTTTTTTGAATGGGTCAAGTTCCGCTCGCACCTGTCACGCGGTGTCACAGCGGGCACCATGCTGCAAGACGAAGCGTTTCATTTTTTGCGGTTAGGTACCTTTCTGGAGCGCGCAGACAACACGGCTCGGCTGGTAGATGTGAAGTTCCACGCCGTGCAAAGCGATTTTTTAGGCCATGCAACGGCTAAAGACCAGGAGTTCGATTTTTACCACTGGAGCTCGATACTACGCAGCGTCTCGGGCTTCGAGATTTACCGCAAGGTGTACCGCGACGTTATCAAGCCCGAACGCGTCGCGGAACTGTTGATACTGCGCGCCGACATGCCACGCTCGCTGCTGGGCTGCCTCAATGAAGTCATGAGCAATCTGGCTATGGTGACTAGCGACTCGTCGAGCGAAACCCGTCGCAGTGCAGGCAAGTTGCGCTCGGATTTGCAATACGCGCGTATCGACGAAATCCTAGCCAACGG
This sequence comes from Polaromonas sp., assembly GCA_043757245.1. Classification (GTDB taxonomy): domain Bacteria; phylum Pseudomonadota; class Gammaproteobacteria; order Burkholderiales; family Burkholderiaceae_C; genus Polaromonas. Next base: position 1,232 of record JAYVPR010000230.1, read on the forward strand.
TTTGCATGCTTTCCTGACGCAGTTTCTGGATCGCGTGAACGAGCTGGGCGCGCACTTGAGTCGCGAGTTTTTGGTTCCGGCCACTAATTGATAGCTGCGCTGGCAGATTCAGGTTTGCAGATGTTCAGTTCATGAAGTTGCACGTCAAGCACATCACAGATTACCGCTATAGCGAGCCGCTACGTTACGCGCTGCAAACGCTGTGGCTCACGCCAAACTCAAGCCCTGCGCAAAACGTCAATTTCTGGAGCGTAGGCGCGCCTGAAAAGCTGTTTGTGCAGGCGGATGCGTTTGGCAACACCATACAGTCGTACACCTTTGTCGGAACAGATTCAGATAACGTTCGTTGGAGTCTGGTTAACGCAGCAGGTGATGTTGAGACTTTTGGCGTGGCCGAGTTCACTGACCCGGAGGCATTGCCGCACCCCTACTTCTTTTTGCGCGGCACGACCCTGGCAGAGCCCAACTGGCAACTCGCTGAATTTGGCAGGCGATACATCGTGCAAAGCGTTGATGGCAAGGCCGATTTAAATGCGCTTCTAGTCCTGAGCCAAGGTGTAACGGGCGCAGTGAGCTATCAAAAAAATAGCACCAATGTCACCACAACGGCGCTCGAAGCGTTTATGGCGGGTGGCGGTGTATGCCAGGACCAGGCCCACGTCATGGTCGCCATCTGCCGCAGCCTGGGTTATCCGGCGCGTTATGTCAGCGGCTATTTCTACGCTGCCAATGAGCCAGACCTGGCCAGCCATGCATGGTGCGACGTGTGCC
>JAYVPR010000231.1:0-7261 GCA_043757245.1 Polaromonas sp.
TTAGCGAACCGTCCTCTGCGGCGCACATCACTGACAGATTTTTTCGATTGCGGTGACCCTATTTAAAAAGACACAACGATAGGTTGTCAAATCGAAACGGCAACAAACGTGAGCAATTCCAATTCCAATTCCAACTCCAACTCCAACTCCAATTCCAAAAGAGTTTTCGACCCAAGCGTCAATCTACAGGTCGTTCAAATCGTCAAAACCCAAGGCCTGAGCATTGGGCAGATCAGGTCTGCAAAGATATGAGCTTGAGAGCCAGCGGCTTTAGGCGCTGACTTGCTCTAGGCTCCTAGCAACTCACCACAGCACTGGACACGCCGTACTTCGACTGATCGGGCAAAACACCTGGCCAATGCGGTGAGCGCACGGGTGAAATGGGAAGTTAACGCCGCATCAAGACCAGCACTTAAGTAGGACGAATTCGCTCTGTAGCCTTTGCAAGGGTTTTCCCTGAATCCACTCCGAAACTGCGTTCGTACTAACCCTGTGCAGTATCCGCTGTACCCCCCGCAATACCTCTTTCAACCAGGAGATTTCTATGACTTTTAAACCTCGGCATATTGCCCAAGCTTGCCTTTTGCTAATCGCCGCTGGCGGCGCAATAGCTTCCAGCCACCGCGAAGCGCCCTTCACTGCCGGCAGCCCCAGGATAGACGGGACCGACTTCTACATGTTCAGGAGCTACGAAGGTATTGCGGCAGACGGCACAGGCGGGCGTTCCGACTACGTCACCCTGCTGGCCAACTACCAGCCGCTACAGGCTCCGTACGGCGGCCCCAACTATTTCCAACTGGATTCGAACGCGCTCTACGAAATCCATATTGACAACACCGGTAGTGGCACCGAAGCGCTGACTTTCCAGTTTCACTTCAAGAACGCGCTCAAGTCCACAACACTGCCGATTGGCTCGGCCAACGTGGCTATCCCGTTCGTCCAATCTGGCACGGTCGCTAATCTAAATGACGCCAACCTGAACGTCAACGAAACCTACACCGTCGATCTGGTGCGAAACGGTCGCCGCAAGGGGGATTCACAACCTGTTACCAAGACCGGTGGTGGCGCGACCTTCGAAAAACCAGTGGACAACATCGGCGTCAAAACCATTGCCGACTATCCCGCATACGCTGGTAAGCATATTCATACAGTAACTATTCCCGGATGCCCAGTCGGCAAAAACCAGGGACGAGTTTTCGTGGGCCAGCGTCAGGAAGGCTTCGCCGTCAATCTGGGCACGGTGTTCGATCTGGTCAATGCACCGCCCGAAGTTTTACTTGATCCCACCAAGATAGACGCTGTAGGCATGGGCGGCAACCACGTCATCCAAAAAGCCAACATCACGACGATCGCGCTAGAAGTACATAAAGATTGCCTGGCCCCTTCAGCGGAAAAGGTTATCGGCGGTTGGACTACAGCCAGCCTGCGTCAAGGTCGAGTCCTCAACCCAAAGCCTGGTTCTGGCAATAACAACGCCGAGAAGGCTGGTGGAGCCTGGTCACAGGTGTCGCGTCTGGGGAACCCGCTGGTCAATGAGTTGGTCATCGGTCTGCCTGACAAGGACAAGTTCAACGCCTCTGAGCCCAAAGATGACGGCCAGTTCTTAACTTATGTCGGCAACCCAGTGTTGCCAGCTTTCCTGGGCACTGCACTGGCTAACGATGCCAAAGCCATAGCCCCAGTGAATCTGCCACGCACTGACTTGTTGACAACTTTCCTGACCGGTATCACCGGCGTCAACAAACCAGCTACAGTGACAGCTTCGGAGATGCTGCGCCTCAATACGACTATCAAGCCAGTGCAGTTTGCAGACCAGAATCGTCTTGGCGTGGCTGGTGAAGTGTTGCGTGTGGGTGGGACTGCCAATCTGGGGATGGCCAAAGACCTGGCAGGCTTTCCAAACGGCCGCAGACCCAAAGACGACGTGGTGGACATTGCGTTGGTTGCTATGGTAGGTGGTCTTTGCGCGATCAATGGTTCCAACGACTCGCTCAAGCTGAACTCGGTACCGGGCACATCACTGACATCCAAATGCGATGGGACCGCCTTGACTCCGCTCATGGCCATGACTGGTTCAAATGGCTTACCCAACGCTGCCAACATTCACGACGCAGTGGACCAAGCGACAGTTCCATTTCTGACAACCTTCCCCTACCTCAATACGCCCAAGCCTGGCGCTATTGGCGGTGGTCAGTAAGACTTTAGCTCTGAAGGACGCATCATGAAAAAACATATTTCAAAATGGGTACTTGCCGGTGGTTTCGCAGCCACCGTGCTGGCCGGATGTGGCGGTGGCGGTGGCGGTGGCGGTGGCGGTGGCGGCAGCGTATCCCTCTTCGGTAGCTGCACCCAGGACCAGACTATCGCCGCTGGTGCTGTAGTGAATTACACCGAGCAAATCATTGCCTTTGACCAGAATTCCGAGCCAGTAGACATCAACTGCCGGACGTTGGCGACCGACGATACGGTTGACGCTACGCCGATCATTTAACGGCGCAACGACGCTGGCCCGGACATCAATTTTTGATGCCGGGCCATTTTTTGTTCGTCACCTTTTATTGCTGGCACTGAGCAGGTGCCTGCCCTGGTCACTTGTAGCCTGAACAACTGCCTATACGCCATATCCTGACACTATTGATGCCGGCCTTGTGAAGTCTGAATTCCTTTATCCGTTCACCCTGAGCTTGGTCGTTGGGTTTCCCTGTGTTAGCCAGGCTTCGACAGGCTCAACCCGAACGGAAACTCAATACGTCATCGGGCCGGTGCAATAGTGCTGTCGGTCTTTTATGCGTCGCCAGTGCGACTACTGCGCTGCACATCACGCAGTTGGCGCCTGCGTTTTGCCTTGTTTTTTGACTCGGGCCCTGGAGGCGCATCGCGCAAGGCTTGTGCAGCTCTTTTTTCGGCCTGCGCTTTATCGGCGCTTTTCTTTTTCTTGCGAAAGTGCATGATGGTTCTGCCTATTGCAAAACTGATCGATGCACTGACAGTCAGAAGAATGATGTGTGAGGTTTCCATAAAAACTGATACCAACGAGTTCGCTAAAAAAATTACGCCAAAAAAAGCTGCTGCAAGTCGTTTAAAAAATCATAGCCGCGTACCGTTGGCTTGACGCACACGAAATCTCGTTCAATCAAACCCTTGCGCTCCGCCTCATCCAGCCCGTTTGCAATAGCGGTAAGTGGCAGACCGGTTTTTTCAACAAAGTCCTGCAGCTTGAAACCCTCTTTAAGCCGCAGCGCATTGAGCATGAACTCAAAGGGCAAGTCGACCCGGCTGACTTCAGTATTCAGCGTGATGGCATCGCCTGCCAAAGCCTTTTGCATATACAGCTTGGGCTCGCGTACCCGCACTTGCCGCACCACCCGGTGCGCAAAACTGAGCTTGCTGTGCGCACCTGCACCAATCCCCAAATAGTCGCCAAACTGCCAATAGTTGGTGTTGTGAAAGCAGCGGTGGCCGGGTTTGGCGTAGGCTGATATTTCATACCTTGCCAAGCCTTTGGCCTCGGTCATCTCGGTGATTTTATCGAGCATGTCGTAGGCCATGTCTTCTTCAGGAACTACTGGCGGAAACTTCGCAAAGTAGGTGTTGGGCTCAATCGTCAGATGGTAGATCGAGATATGCGGCGGGTTTAAGGCCAGCGCCTGGCGCATGTCAGCCTCCAGGTCCAACATGGTCTGGCCGGGCAGTGCATACATGATGTCGAGGTTGAAGGTGTCAAAGCTTTGCGCAGCTTCTTCAACAGCCGCCATCGCCTGGGCCCGGTCATGCACCCGGCCCAAGGCTTTGAGGTGCTGGTCGTTAAAGCTTTGCACGCCGATTGACAAGCGATTCACGCCTGCACTTCTAAAAGCTTTGAAGCGGTCTTTTTCAAACGTACCGGGGTTGGCTTCCAGCGTGATTTCGCAATCGGCCGCTAGGCGCAAGCGGGCGCGGATGTCACAGAGCAGGCGGTCTATCGCCTGCGGTGAAAACAGGCTCGGCGTGCCACCGCCTATGAAGATACTGTGAACGGTACGGCCCCAGATCAGCGGCAGGGATGATTCAAGGTCAGCGATGAGGGCATCAATGTAGGCCTGCTCGGGCATGACGCTGGCGACCTCGTGCGAATTGAAATCGCAGTATGGACATTTTTTGATGCACCAGGGTAAGTGCACGTAAAGCGACAGCGGTGGCAGCGCAGCGAGCTGTAGCGTACCGCTGCGCATGTAGTGCGCTAGATCCTTCATAACCAGCGTTCGCGGATGAGTTCAACCATCAATTGCGCCGCCTTGCCGCGGTGGCTGTTGGCGTTTTTCACCTCGACGGGTAATTGCGCAAAGGTTTTGCCAAACTCGGGGATAAACATCACCGGATCAAATCCGAAACCGTTACTGCCTAGCGGGGCGCGGGTGATTTCACCGACCACGCGACCTGCCGCGATGAGTGGTTCTGGGTCATCAGCAGAGCGAACTGCCACCAGCGTGCTGACCAATGCTGCGCGGCGGTTGTCGATAGTGCTCATCTGCTCCAGCAGCGCCTTGACGTTGTTGGCATTGCTTTTGGCATAGCCAAACTGCATCGCATAAAACGCGGTGTCCACCCCGGGCAGGCCGCCAAAGGCATCGACACACAAGCCAGCATCATCGGCCACAGCGGGCAAGCCACTGGCACGCGCTGCGTGACGCGCTTTAGCCAAAGCATTTTCTACGAAGGTGCGAAAAGGCTCTTCGGCCTCGCCAATGTCCAGAGCAGCCTGACGCAGCAACTGTACGCCCAGCGGGCTGAACATGGCGCGCAGCTCAGCCAATTTACCCGAATTGTTCGATGCGAGCACTATTTTCATGATTAAATTAGCCTTTAGCCCAACAAATACGGGAAAAGTAAGCTATTATTTTAATAGCGCCTGGCGTTGCATGACAACCAACTCTTGAATGCCCTTTTCAGCCAGCATCAACAGCGCATCCATCTCGGCGCGCGTAAAAGCAGCACCTTCTGCTGTGCCCTGCACCTCAACAAAGTTGCCAGCACCCGTCATCACCACGTTCATGTCGGTGCCGCAGGCTGAATCCTCCAGGTATTCCAGATCCAGCACAGGCGTGCCCTGCACAATGCCCACTGAAATGGCAGCAACATGGTCCAGAATCGGCGATTCCTTCAACTTGCCATCTGCGATCAGCTTGTTCACCGCATCTTGGGCGGCCACAAATGCGCCGGTGATGGCGGCAGTGCGCGTGCCACCATCGGCTTGAATCACGTCGCAATCCAGGTAAATCGTGCGCTCTCCGAGCTTTTTCAAATCAAACACTGTGCGCATTGAGCGGCCAATCAGGCGCTGAATCTCCTGCGTCCGCCCACTTTGCTTGCCGCGCGCCGCTTCGCGGTCGCTACGCGTGTGGGTGGCTCGGGGCAGCATGCCGTATTCGGCCGTGACCCAGCCTTCGCCACTACCCTTTTTATGGCCGGGTACTTTCTCTTCAACCGACGCGGTACACAGCACCTTGGTGCCGCCAAACTCAATGAACACCGAGCCTTCGGCGTAGGCGGTGTAATGTCGGGTGATGCGCACCGGGCGCAGGGCGTTGGCGGTGCGCTCGCCGCTTCGTTGAAACGAACTCATAACGTGACTCTCAAAAAAAGGAATTTAAAAACAGCGCGCAAGAGACCAACTGCTCACGCAGCCATCAAGCTTTGCGGGCAGCTGATCGTCGAATGGCCTCGTTGATCTCGGCAATTGAGCGTTCAATCGCTGCCTCGTCCAGGTCGTCGACAAAAGAGTCGAGTCCACCAGCCTGGATGGTGGACGCAAACACGCCGTCAGAAATGGTGTCGGTCGATATGCCGCGCGTGGATTCAAAAGCGTCGGGCGTTTCCCACTCCATGGCGAGCACCGTAACGTTATCGCTGTGCTCGCCAGCCGCACGCAGTGCTCTTTCAACCAGGTCGGGCACAGCATCTGACACGCCTTTGGCAGCCAGTTGGCTGACAATTTCATCATCGCTCACACTGCCCCAAAGGCCGTCTGAACAAAGCAGCAATTTGTCACCCTGTTGCAAAACAACCGGTCCGGTAATGTCAAAAACCGGCTTGGTCGGTGAACCCAGACAGGTGAAAAGTATGTTGCGGTTAATGTGCTCAAACCTGGCCGAAACTGCATTTTGCTGCTCCAGATATGAATGGTCACGCGTGCGGGTCAACAACTCAGCATCACGCACCACATACAGCCGCGAATCACCGCAGTGCACCCAGGTTGCGCCATCGCCTTGCAAGATACAGGCGACCAACGTGGTGCGCGGCATATCTAACATGCCTTTTTCACTGGCGTAGCGCACAATTTGGTGGTGCGCGGCCATCAAGGCAGTGGACAAAAACTCGCTGGCGTTCCCGATCACGGGCCTTGCTTCTTTTTGGTAAAGCGCAGATATGGTCTGCAATGCCAATTGGGCAGCGACTTCGCCTTCCGGGTGGCCACCCATGCCGTCAGCCAAAACAAACAGCCCGGACTCACGGGTATAGCAATAGCCCATGCGGTCTTCGTTTTTTTCGCGCCCTCCTCGGCGGCTGACCTGAAAGACAGAAAATTTCATTTGAAGCGTGTCACGGCATCCACCGCTTTCTTGGCTGATTTTTTGGTGTCGGAAACCATGTTATCAAACTGCAGACGGACTTTTTCACTGACCGTGAGTTTGGTGTAGCGGCGCTCGGCCTCGCGGCTCAGCTCTTTTTGCAAAGCAAATACAGACTGCGGCCGGGACAGAGGATCAAGCGCCATGCACCACTCTACAACCTCAATCAGGTTATCGGAATACACACCGCGCAAACGGGATAGTGCAAGGGATAGACGGTCTTTTTCCAGCCGCTGCGGCGCATCGTTGGGCGGGTAGCCCTGCATGGTGGCGTAAATGCAGGAGCCAATGGCATAAATATCGGTCCATGGGCCCATCGATGAATCACGGCGATACATTTCAGGTGCTGCAAAGCCCGGGGTGTACATAGGCCGAATGAAGTTGCCTTCTTTTGACAGAACCTCGCGTGCCGCGCCAAAGTCGATCAGAACCGCACGGTTGTCATCAGTAACAAAAATATTGGCTGGCTTGATGTCCAGGTGCAACATTTTGTGCTGATGCACGATGCGCAAGCCACGCAAAATTTCATCAAACAAGGAGCGAATGGTGGACTCGCGGAACACCTTTTGTTTTTTTAGTTCACGCGCGGTGATGATGAAGTCCTGGAGCGTTCCGCCCTCCAGATAGTTCATCACCATGTAAACGGTTTCGTT
>JAYVPR010000232.1:0-7252 GCA_043757245.1 Polaromonas sp.
ATTTTCGCTTTCGACGACTTAAGTCCGACAGGCTGCTAGCGACAGGGTAAAACAGGCGGCCACGCGGCTCAGTCGCACACCATGTGCTGCATTTGTTTCAGGCCCGTGAAATGCCCACCAAGCAGCACCCAGAAATACCAGCGATGACCACCAGCCAGACAGCCAGGCCTGGGTGTCAAAGCTCGCCTGGCCCACAACGTGTAGCCGCGAGAGTCCCACCTCCAACCCGAAGTAAGCAACAAAAATCAACACCCCTTGCAGCGGCACAGGTGACCGCCCGGCGGTGCGCGGTGGCAAAAAGAATCCGGCGCGCAAGCCTTCAATCAACCAGTTCTTGAGGGGTAGAAATGTCGCGCCAGATATCATCCTGTGTGTAGCCTGTCTATCGGTTTGATGCGAAACGTTCATCCAGACATCATGCCATGCAGTCATTCCGATTTGACGACATCAGGTCTTATGCCTGCCAAGCCGGGCTCAAGCGCAAGACGCTGTGCGCTGGTGTAACAAATAAAGCGCTTGTGGGTGGCACGGCCAATCGCACACAGGTCAACGGTTTGCGCCACCTGATAGCCCATTTGCGTGATGCCACTGCGCGACACGACGATGGGCACACCCATCTGGGCGGATTTGATGACCATTTCGCTGGTCAGTCGGCCCGTGGTGTAGAAGACTTTTTCGGATGGATACAAGCCTGAATCTGGCTGCATGGACATCCATCCTGCAATCGTGTCTATCGCGTTATGGCGCCCCACATCTTCTACAAACAACAGCATTTCTGGCGCGCCACCAGCAAGCGAAAACAATGCACAGGCGTGCACTGACCCGGCGGATTTATAAGTGGTTTCTTTCAGCCTAATAATATTGACCAACGCATACAACTGGCTTTGGCTGATACCGGCATTTGCAGGCAATCGAATTTGTTCCACCTCATCCATCAATCCACCAAACACACTGCCCTGCCCACAGCCAGTGGTCACCACCCGCCTGGAAGTTTTTTCTTCAATGTCGGCAATGCCATGTCGGGTTTTAACCGCTGCCGCACCCACATCCCAATCGACGGTGATGGACTCAATGTCTTGGGCACTTCTAACCAGCCGCTGGTTCAGCAAATAGCCCAGCACCAGCAGCTCAGGGTGCGCGCCTAGCGTCATCAACGTGACCAGTTCGCGTTTGTCTACATACACAGTAAGCGCCCGCTCAGCCGGAATGGACACGCTGATATGTTCGCCGAACTCATTGACGGCGGACACCTCGCAGGTTAGCGGTGCGTGGGTTTGGGTGAGTCGCGGCAGAGTCATATTCATTCATCAGAGGCTACAACAAAAAAGCCGACACCTTGCGGGTCGGCTTTTTAATTGGCGTGAAAGTAGTCAGGATTTTTTAGCAGTCGGACCCGCAGGTTTAACCGTAGCATCAGGTGCCTTGGTGCTTGGCGGGCTGGCGGCTGTGGCTGTCGGGGAATTAGCACCTGCGGCTACAGGCGGGGTGTAAACAAAGGCTCCAGGATCAGCACAGGGAGCTACTGCAGCAGCAGGTTTGGTATCTTTGCCCGTTGCCTTGGCTGTTTTGTAATAGCTGGCAGCTACTTTGTCTTGCGACTTGCAGAGCAAATAATTGTCAACCTTGCCAGCCCAAGCGGTTTTGGCGGTGGCCTCCGCTGCTTTGGCTTTGGCTTCATCACTGAGAGCCGGAAGCTTGGCCGCGGCCAAAGAAGAGGCGCAGATGACGAATGCGGAGATGAGAAGTTTTTTCATACAGTGACTCTCAAAGTTGTTCTTAAAAAAATTTAAATCTGTACCGTTGGGCTCGGCGCAACAGGCTCGCTGCGCTGGGCAGGAATTTTTCCGGCTTTCACGTCTTCATACCAATAGGCGTGGTGGTCTTTGGCCCAGGCCTCGTCCACATAGCCAGTGCGCATGGCCTTGTAGGCGTCCTGCATGCCAATGGTACCCAGGTAGATGTGCCCGATAAACATGGCCATCATCAGCACCGTTGCTAATGCGTGGATCATGTGCGCAATCTGCATAGTGGAACGTTCGTACACAAGCCCGGGAAGAATTTTGTCGAGCACGAAGCCTGACGACACCACCACCAGCCCCAGAAAAAACACACCGCCCCAAAAAACGATTTTTTCACCCATATTGAAACGGTTTGATGGTGGCTCCGCTGATCCAAACAGACCGCCACCTTTGAGCAGCCAGTTCAAATCGCCCTTTTGTGGCCAGTTGTCGCGCAGGAAAGTGAAAAACACAATCGCCAGCGACACGGCAAACAAAGGCCCTGCAAAGTTATGCAGGTTCTTCAACGCATAGGCCAGCCAGCCAAACAACGTGCCTCCCATGATCGGCAGCAGAAAAAACTTGCCAAAAGCCATGACGACACCCGATATGGCCAACGCCACAAAGGCAATCGCATTAGACCAGTGGGCAGCCCGTTCAAACGGTGTAAAGCGCTCAATCTTGCGACCCGTGTCTGGTGCATGGTTTTTAATCATTCCTTTGCTGTAGTAAAAGATGCCGATGGCCAACAGCACAATAAGCAACAACGATCCACCGTAAGGAATCAGCCAGTTGTTGCGCACCTGCCGCCAAGCCTCGCCCGCGTTGGTCAGGTTCGAGCCGGGGTACTTGACGAACGGCTGGATCAGGTTGCCCGCCTCAGGCGCTTCTCTTTTCGGCAAACTTGTAAAACCCGAGACCCCGCTACCCACCTGACGCCACATCGGCGCATTGTTGCCGGGCTGCACCTTGCCGCGCTCTGCGTTGGTTTGCGTTGCATATTTTGGGTCAAGATTGGCGTCGGGTTTGACCTCAAAAATGTTTTGTCCTTGAATGCCACCCGCAGCTGGGACTGCTGCTGGCGGCGCAGCAGCGGGGACAGGCGCTTGCGCATGCAACCATCCGGCAAAGCAAATCGCTATTGAAAATATAGCTAGTCGCACACGTATCATATGGCCTCCAGCATTATTTTGTAGCGGTTCGGGTATATTCGTTTTGCGTGTTCTGGGTTCTGGCTTTCAGCGCCTGCTCCCAGCTGGTTTTGTCACCGGCCTTCCAACCGGGTACTGCAAACTTGTTGTCTACACCCTGGTAAGGTGCGACATCGCCTTTGACGCCGCCCGCAGATTGGGGCCTGTCGCCGCAGGCAGAGAGAATAACAATCGCAGAGATCAGCAAGGTAGCGCGCATCATGATTTAGCTCCTGCAGGCGGCTGGCCTGCTTGCTTTGAACCGTAGGCGGTGCCCCAGCCCCAAACTTCAGCGCCCTTGCCACGTTGTACAACCCGATTGCGGAAAATATCTGCCACCACATCGCCGTCACCCGCCAACAAAGCTTTGGTTGAGCACTGCTCAGCGCAGGCCGGCAACTTGCCTTCAGCTAACCGGTTGCGGCCATACTTTTCAAACTCATCCTGGCTGCCATTGGCTTCAGGGCCGCCAGCACAGAAGGTGCATTTGTCCATCTTGCCGCGTACACCGAAGGTACCGGCTGATGGAAACTGCGGCGCACCAAACGGGCAAGCATACGAACAATAACCGCAGCCAATGCAAACGTCTTTGTCATGCAGCACCACACCCTCGTCGGTGCGGTAAAAGCAATTGACGGGGCAAACAGCCATACAAGGCGCATCGCTGCAATGCATACAGGCGACCGATATGGATTTTTCACCCGGAACGCCATCATTGAGCGTCACAACACGGCGGCGGTTCACACCCCAAGGGACTTCGTGCTCGTTTTTACAAGCGGTAACGCAACCGTTGCATTCAATGCAACGTTCCGCATCACATACAAATTTCATGCGTGCCATATTATTTTCCTTATGCCTTTTCGACGTTGCAAACCGTCGTTTTTGTCTCTTGCATCATCGTCACGCTGTCATAGCCGTAAGTTGTTGCAGTGTTGATAGCCTCGCCGCGCACCACGGGTGCCGCACCTTTCGGGTAATAAGACAGCATGTCCTCGCCTTGCCAGCGACCCGAGAAGTGGAACGGCATAAATACCGTGTCAGGCCCGACACGTTCAGTCACCATCGCCTGCACATTCAGGCGTGCACCCGTTGGGGTGCTGACCCAGGCGCGTTCGCCATTGCGAATGCCCTTTTCACTAGCGACCTTCGGATTGATCTCAATGAACATTTCCTGCTGCAGCTCAGCCAGCCAGGGGTTAGAGCGGGTTTCTTCGCCGCCGCCTTCGTATTCAACCAAACGACCAGAAGTCATGATCAGAGGAAACTTTTCATGTACTTTGTCAGCGATATTTTTCTGCTGAATAGTTTTGTACAAGGTGGGCAAACGCCAGAAGGTTTTTCTGTCATCATGCGTTGGGTACTTGGCCATCAGGTCAGCACGGTTGCCGTACAGCGGCTCGCGATGCTGCGGAATGGCATCGGGGAAGTTCCACACCACAGCTCTAGCCTTGGCGTTGCCGAATGGGTGGCAACCATGATTTTTCATGACGACGCGAATCAACCCGCCCGATGAGTCAGTCTTCCAATTTTTACCTTCAGCAGCGACCTTCTCGACGTCCGTCAACTCATCCCACCAGCCCAGTTTTTTCACCAGCATATGGTCAAACTCAGGGTAGCCGGTTTGAATATCAGCATCTTTGGAATGTGAGCCGTCTTCAGCCAATAAATTCTTGCCGTCTTTTTCAACACCAAAGTTAGCGCGGAAGTTGCCGCCGCCATCCATCACGTGTTTTGATGTGTCATACAGGTTGGGCGAACCAGGGTGTTTCATTTCTGGCGTACCGTAACAAGGCCACGGCAAACCAAAATAATCTCCTGTTGTGTCGTAGCCCGTCTCTTTGTCTTTACCACCTTTTGACTTGAGCGTCTTAACGTCAAACAAATGCATGTTGCGCATGTGCGCTTTCAGGCGCTCCGGGCTTTGACCGGTGTAGCCAATGGTCCAGCAGGTCTTATTGATTTCGCGCAAGATGTCTTCTGGCACGGGCTCGTCCATGCCCTTGACCTTTTGCATTTTGTAATTTTTGACCAGCTCTTTGGCAAAGCCCAGCTTTTCAGCCAGTTGTAGCATGATCATATGATCGCTGCGGCTTTCCCACAGCGGTTCAATGACTTTTTCACGCCATTGAATTGAGCGGTTCGATGCCGTCACGGAACCACTGGTTTCAAACTGGGTGGCCGCTGGGAGCAAGTACACCGCGCGATTCGGGTTCAAGTCCTCGGCCTTGCCAGGCATCGCCGCCATGGCAGCAGTCGCCGACGGATATGGATCAACCACCACCAGCAAGTCAAGCTTGTCCATCGCACGCTTCATTTCCAGTCCACGTGTTTGCGAGTTGGGGGCATGCCCCCAAAAGAACACGCCACGCAGGTTGGAATCTTGATCAATGAATTCGTTTTTCTCCATCACGCCGTCAATCCAGCGCGATACAGTGATGCCCGGCTTGCCCATCATGGCAGGCGATGCATAGCGGCCTTTGATCCAGTCAAAGTCTACGCCCCAGGTTTTGGCAAAGTGCTTCCAGGAGCCTTCCGCCAGTCCGTAATAGCCGGGCAGTGAGTCAGGATTTGGGCCCACGTCGGTTGCGCCCTGCACGTTGTCGTGCCCCCGGAAAATATTGGTCCCGCCGCCTGACACGCCCACATTGCCGAGTGCCAGTTGCAAAATACATGAAGCACGCACCACTGCATTGCCCGTGGTGTGCTGGGTTTGACCCATGCACCAGACAATGGTGGATGGCCGATTTTTCGCCATCATTTCAGCGGCCATATACACACGCGCTTCAGGCACGCCGCAGGCCTCTTCAACCTTGTCGGGCGTCCACTTGGCCATGATGTCTTCTTTGACCTTGTCCATGCCATAAACACGATCGTTGATGTACTTGGTGTCTTCCCAGCCGTTTTTGAAGATGTGGTACAGCATGCCGAAGATAAACGGAATGTCTGAACCAGAGCGCAAACGGATGTATTCGTCGGCTTTGGCCGCAGTGCGGGTAAAGCGCGGGTCCACCACAATCATCTTGCAGCCGGTTTCTTTGGCGTGCAACATGTGCAGCATACTGACCGGGTGCGCCTCAGCGGCGTTGGAGCCGATGTACAACGCGCACTTGCTGCTTTGCATGTCGTTGTACGAATTGGTCATGGCGCCATAACCCCAAGTGTTGGCAACACCTGCAACTGTGGTGGAGTGGCAAATACGAGCCTGGTGATCGCAGTTGTTGCTACCCCAAAAACTAACCCACTTGCGCAGCAGGTAAGCCTGCTCGTTGTTGTGCTTGGACGAACCGATCACATAGACTGAATCTGGGCCACTCGCTTTGCGCAGGTCCAACATCTTTGTGGAAATTTCAGTCAAGGCGGTGTCCCAGCTGATGCGCTCGTACTTGCCATTGACCAGTTTCATCGGGTAGCGCAGGCGGAACTCGCCATGACCGTGCTCGCGCAGTGCCGCGCCTTTGGCGCAGTGCGCACCCAGATTGATGGGGGAATCAAACACCGGTTCCTGGCGCACCCAAATGCCGTTTTGAACTACCGCGTCGACAGCACAACCTACGGAGCAATGTGTGCAAACGGTGCGTTTGACTTCGATTTTTCCGCTACCGTCTCCAGCGCCCGGCGTTGCCGCCTTGGCTTTTTTAACCAGTGTTAATTGCGTGGCTGCCAGACCTGCGCCAACACCCAAACCCGAACGACGGAGGAAGGAACGGCGGTCCATGGTGGGCAAGGCGGTCGACAAACCACGCGACAGGCTTTGTACAAAACGCGCTGACCCAGCATGATGCGCTGTATCACTATGAATACTGTGAGTTTTTTTCGTGAGTAGCATGCAGCTCTCCGTTAGATATTTGAGGCGAAAAACTAAATGCGTGTGGTGCGGTAGTAATGCTTGACGTGTTCCGACAAGCTGTAGCCACCGCCCTTTTCAGGTGCGACTTTGAGCACTTGCTGCTCAGGAATCAATGCGGGCACACCCGGCAGCGCCACTATGGCGGCAGCGGCTGCACCCGTGGCAGCGGCACCGAAAAAAAAGCCCCTGCGGGAGGGCTTTGACTGGCTTTCTTGCATATTTATCTCCATGAAAGCGTGCCTTAAAATGGTCTACGAAACAACCGATGAATCTATTGTCCTACGCACTATAAGTCCGCATGGCTTACGTAGCAATGACACCAGAAGCATTAGTCGACCGAACTAGGGAAACGCGGATCAAATCAAGTTTTAATGTGACGTTGGCGTAGCACCTATATTTTTGTTTGCGCTGCGCCAAATTTTGAGCCATTTTTCTCA
>JAYVPR010000233.1:0-7187 GCA_043757245.1 Polaromonas sp.
GTCACCGTTCACTACGTTCCCAATTTCCAGCATACAAGGTTGGGATGGGTGTACGCACGATGCGGGTAATTTTTCTGCACTTGCCCCCACCCCAGCCCTCCCCCGATAGGGGAGGGAGCAAGGCCAAGCACCTGCTGATTAGTTACGGAAAATCATCATAACTTGGCGTATTGTTTGGCCGTCCATTCCCGGTAGCTGCCGTTTTGCACGTTCGCCACCCAGTCCGCATTGGCCAAATACCACGCCACCGTTTTACGGATACCGGTTTCAAAAGTTTCTGATGGCCGCCAGCCCAGCTCGCGTTCAATTTTGCTGGCATCAATCGCATAGCGCCTGTCGTGGCCCGGGCGGTCTTTCACGTAAGCGATTTGTGACTGGTAGCTGCCGCCGTCGGCTTTAGGCCGCAACTCGTCAAGTAACTGGCATAAGGTATGAACAATATCAAGATTGGGCTTTTCGTTCCAGCCGCCGACGTTATAGACCTCCCCCAGCCTGCCCCGCGCCAGCACCTCGCGTATGGCGCTGCAATGGTCTTTGACATACAGCCAGTCGCGAATTTGCTGGCCGTCACCATACACGGGCAATGGCTTGCCCGCCAAAGCGTTGACGATCATCAGAGGAATCAACTTTTCAGGGAAATGGTAGTGGCCGTAGTTGTTGCTGCAATTGGTGGTGAGCACTGGCAGGCCATAGGTGTGATGGTAAGAGCGCACCAGATGGTCGCTGGCGGCCTTACTGGCAGAGTACGGGCTGTTGGGGGCGTAGGCATGCGTCTCGGTGAAGGCCGCGTCGTTCGCGCCAAGCGAGCCGTACACCTCATCGGTTGACACGTGCAAAAAGCGAAAATTAGCCTTGGCATCGCTGGGCAAACCACCCCAATAAGCGCGCACCGCCTCCAGCAAATGGAAGGTTCCGACGATATTGGTTTGAATGAAATCTTCAGGCCCGTGAATCGAGCGGTCTACGTGCGATTCGGCTGCAAAGTTGATCACGGCGCGCGGCTGATATTTGGCGAGTAGCTGTGCAGTCAGTACCGAATCACCGATGTCACCCTTGACAAATACATGACGGCTGTCACCGGCTGTCGACGACAGGTTTTCAAGGTTGCCCGCGTAAGTCAGCTTGTCAAGATTGACCACCGGCTCATCAGACTGGGCAAGCCAGTCGAGCACAAAGTTCGAGCCGATAAAACCGGCACCGCCAGTCACCAAAATCATGGGTATCCTTGTTGGCAGCACCAAGTTGGCTGCCTGCAAATTATCCCATGCAAAAACTTTTGGGCATCGTCAGAAATGGATGCCGCGCATCATCTCAGCCATGGCTGCTGCCTCGGCTGACAAGCCCGGCTTGGCGCTCTTTTCGCCCTTGACACCTTTGGCCGCCGAGCTGTCAGGGAACATTCTGAAGGTGGTGTTCATCATGATCTGCGTCACGCGCGGTGCAAGCGCGTGCAGCAGCGCCACCGTGGTGCCCAGGCGGGTGGCCACGCGCGTTGGCTTGTTGATGCACGACTGCACCACCATGTCAGCAGCCGCGCCTGGGTCCAACAACGGCATGTTTTCGTAAATTTTGGTGGGAGCAGTCATCGGCGTACGCACCAGCGGCATGTTGACGGTGGTAAATGTGATGCCCTGGTCTTGAAACTCGCTGGCGGCGCAGGCTGTCCAGGCGTCAAGTGCCGCTTTGGATGCCACGTAAGCCGAGAAGCGCGGCGCATTGACCAGCACGCTGATGGAGCTTAGGTTAACCACATGGCCTTTGCGCTTGGCGACCATGCCGGGCAGCAAGCCCATGGTGACACGCAATGAACCAAAGTAGTTCAGTTGCATGGTGCGCTCATAGTCATGAAAGCGGTCGTAGCTGGCCTCAATGGCGCGGCGGATGGACCGGCCTGCGTTGTTGATCAAAAAGTCAACGCCGCCGTGAACTTCTTCGAGCGTTTTGACAAATTTCGAGCAGCTGTCGGCATCGGCAATATCAACTGAATAAGTAAATACTTTGGCGTCTTTGCCTGCGAAGGCCATGATTTCCTTTTTAGCCTCAGCCAATTTGTCTTCACCCCGGCCGCAAATGATGGTGATGGCGCCCGCCTCAGCAAACTTGCAGGACGCCGACAAGCCAATACCGGACGAGCCGCCCGTGACCAGCACCACTTTGCCGCCCACTGTGCCTTTGAGTGAGCGGTCAATGTGCAGCGCTGGGTCCAGGTGCCGCTCCCAGTAATCCCACAAGCGCCAGGCATAGTCACGCAAGTTGGGGCATGCAATGTTGGAGCCTTTAAGCGCCGCCGTCATGTCGCGGCTGTCAAAGCGCGTGGGGTAGTTGATGAAGGTCATCATGTCCTCGGGCACGCCCAAGTCCTTCATGACGGCAGTACGAATACGGCGCACCGGCGCTAATGCCATCAAACCTTTTTTAACGCTTTTCGGGATAAACCCCAGCAGCGCCGCATTGATGAACAGATTCATTTTTGGCGCATGTGCAGCCTTGCTGAAAATGTCGAGTACATCACCCACGCGGTAACCCACCGGGTCCACCAAATGGAAGCACTTTTTAGTCACGTTGGCCTGGTGGCTGATGTGGTCAAGGGCGGCCACCACAAAGTCAACCGGCACGATGTTGACGCGCCCGCCTTCCAGGCCGACCGACGGCATCCACGGCGGCAGCAACTGGCGCATGCGCTGAATCAATTTGAAAAAATAGTAGGGTCCATCAATCTTGTCCATCTCACCCGTGGTGCTGTCACCCACCACCATCGCGGGGCGAAAGACTGTCCAAGGCACCTTGCATTCCTTGCGGACGATTTTTTCGCTCTCGTGCTTGGTTCTGAAGTACGGGTGCTCGTAGTTTTCAGCTTCTTCAAACATGTCTTCTCGGAACACACCCTCATACAGACCCGCCGCTGCAATCGACGACACATGGTGAAAGTGGCCAGCATCAATCGCCTTGGCAAACTCGACCGTGTTACGCGTACCGTCGATGTTGACGGCAATCTGACTTTCCTCGTCAGCGCCCAGGTCATATACCGCTGCCAGGTGGTAAAAATGATCAATTTGACCTTTGAGTTTTTTGACGTCGTCAGCACTGACGCCGAGCTTTTTGGTTGTCAAGTCACCATGCACGGCTACAGCGCGTGCGGCGCTCACACCCCAGTAGTCACGCAGGGCAGCGGCTTTGCTGGCGCTTGTCTGACGCAGCAGAAAGTAAACCGTGCTGCCTTTACGCTCCAGGAGTTTTTTAACCAGGCGTTTGCCGATAAAACCTGTGGCTCCGGTAACGAAATAATGCATATTGAGTTTCCTTTTGTTGGTGGCTGCAAACAGCTTAAAACGTGATTCTTGCCTGAATACTCTGTTTACCTATTCAGCGAAAACCCGCGATAAAACATGGATGCACGAGCAATAAGGCGTTGTAGGCAGCACTCCCTAGTTTTCTAGAAGTCAGCACCTACCCAACCAGCAGACGTGGATTTACATTAGTCACATCAATGATTCAACCCTCACGGAGCACCCCATGGTCAAAAAATTGCAAAAAATGAGCGCCGACAAACAATCTGGCCCGCACCTGGCTGGCGCGATGAAGGAATCAGCTCAGCAAATCTGGCTGGCTGGCTTGGGTGCATTTGCCAAGGCACAAGAAGGCGGTGGCAAGGTGTATGAATCACTGATGAAAGAAGGCTTGTCTATCCAGCGTAAAACGCAAGCAGCCGCTGAAGAAAAAATCTCTGAAGCCACCAGCAAAATGTCCCATATGGCAGGCGACATTCAGTCAAAAGCTGGCCAGCAGTGGGACAAGCTGGAAAACATTTTTGAAGACCGCGTGGCCAAGGCCTTGAACAAGCTGGGCGTGCCATCGGCCAAAGACGTTGATGCACTGATTGCGCGCATTGATGAGCTGAACAAAAGCGTACAAGAAATGAGCGCTAAAACCCCCGCATCCAAAACCTCTGCCAAGACTACAGCAAAACCAGTGGCCAAAAAAGCAGCGACTCCTGCGGCAAAACGCCCTGCGACACGCAAATCGGTTTGATGCTTTAAGTGGGTAAAAAAGGGCGAGCCGTCCTTTTTTTGCCTCCATTTTGCCTCCACCTTGTAACGCACGCCCATGGCGACACCTTCAAAAACCAAAACAAAAACGCCTGTCAAAACCCCACGCATTGGTTTGGCCTTGGCTGGAGGAGGACCGTTGGGCGCCATTTATGAAATTGGTTCCCTATGCGCTCTTGAAGAATCCCTTGACGGCATTTCTTTCATACGCCTGCACCACTACGTCGGCGTATCTGCAGGCGGTTTTATTGCCGCAGGCCTGGCCAACGGCATGGCGCCGCGCGAGCTGTGCGCCGCATTCATTGAAACCGATGCCGCCCCGTCTGAAGTGTTTGACCCAGCCTGGTTGATGGTGCCAGCTTATGGCGAATTTTTGCGCCGCAGCATCATGCTGCCGGGCCTGATTGCTGCCAGCCTGTGGCAAGCCACGCTGGGCCGTAAAACGCTGCTCAGTGCGCTGGAAGCTCTGGGGCCGGCGTTGCCAACTGGTGTTTTTTCAAACGAGGAGATTGACGTGCGTTTAACCCGCCTCTTCTCCAAACCAGGGCGCACCAACGACTTCCGCGAGCTGAAGACCAAACTGACACTGGTAGCCACCAACCTTGACAGCGGCGACGCAGCTCCTTTTGGGCAGCCGGGGTGGGACCATGTGCCGATTTCAAAAGCCGTGCAAGCCAGCTCGGCGCTGCCGGGGCTTTTCCCGCCAGTCGAAATTGATAACCAGTATTTCGTTGACGGTGCTTTGAAAAAAACCATGCACGCGGGCGTCGCAATGGACGAGGGCATTGACCTGATGTTTTGCTTGAACCCCCTGGTACCGTTTGATGCCACCACGCCGCAGCCACTGGCGCGCAAATTCGCTGCAAGCGGGCGCATCCCGCGCATCATTGATGGCGGTTTGCCGGCGGTCATGAGCCAAGCCTTTCGAGCCATGATCCATTCGCGGCTGGAGCTGGGCATGAAGCATTACGAGCGCGCCTACCCGCACACCGACATCGTGCTGTTGGAGCCTGACCACCGCGACACCGCCATGTTTTTGGCCAACACCTTCAGCTACCGCCAGCGCCGCCAGATGGCCGAGCACGCTTACCAAAGCACACGGCACATGCTGCGGTCACGCAAGACCGCGCTGTCAGCCCAGTTGGCGCGGCACGGCATCCGTCTGAACATGGCACTGCTGGATGATCCCAAACGCCACCTTGTCGCCCCGTTGCCCGCGGCCACGCGGGTGGGACGTGCCATTGCATCACTTGAAAAAATCATGGATGACTTGGGTCACGCCATACAGCCCCGGCCGCTGCTTGCTGGACTACCCTGATGACCCGCAGCTGACGCTGGGTTAGAGTAAGGCAAATCACGAGGAAGACACTATGGCGAAAAAAGCGCCGCGCCGCACCGCTGAACGCATACTCGAAGTCACGCTGGAGCTGTTCAACCGCTTTGGCGAGCCCAACGTGTCGACCACGCTGATCTCGGCCGAGCTCTCCATCAGCCCCGGCAACCTGTACTACCACTACCCGGCCAAAGACGAGCTGATCAACAGCTTGTTTGATCGCTATGAAAAGTCACTCAGCGAGCTGCTCAATGCCAGTGACGGCGTGCGCAACGTTGAAGACGCCTGGTTTTTCATGCACACGCTGTTTGAGCTGATCTGGCAATACCGATTTTTGTACCGCGACTTGAACGATTTGCTGAGCAAGAACCGCAGATTGGAAACCCATTTTCAATGGGTGCTGAAAAACAAAGCCCGTTCTGTCAAAGCCCTACTGGACAGCATGAGCCGGGCGGGGGCCGTGTCGATTGATTCGCGTGAAGTTGAGGCCACTGCCACCAGCATGGTGGTGGTACTGACGTATTGGCTGAGCTTTGAGTACGTGCGCGACCCACGCAAGGCATTGGAGCCAGAACACGCGCAGGCCGCACTACTGCGCGGGGCGCATCATGTGCTCAACTTGCTGGTACCGTATCTTGAGAAAAGCCAACGCGCGCACCTGCAAGCACTGGTTGCGGCATACAGTCACACAACTTGAGTAACATTAAAAAAATCAACAAAGGAGACATAAATGGCCAAATGGACAGCCTTCCCGCACGCCGGTGACTACAGCTTTGACGCAGCCAGCGTCAAAAAGAACTGGCCACGCCTGCACCAAGGCGACTGCGAAGCCCTGCCCAAAGACGCGGTGGTGCTTGCAGCCTGGGTACTGTTTCACAACGGCGAGTTTCAAAAAGCCTTTGAAGCTGGCATCAAAGCCGGTGAAGATGGCATGTTGGGTGGTGTCACGGTCGCCAACAAGGCCGCCTGCATTTACGCAAACTATCTGGAAACCAAAGAAAAGCCAAAGCTCGACATGTTCATGGAGGCAGCTGCACGCGCCGAAGGCATGCAAAAAACCGACGCCAAAAACGCCAACGCCTACTATTGGCAAGCCTATGCCCTTGGCCGCTACGGCCAGGGCATCAGCGTTGCCAAAGCGCTGGCGCAGGGTCTGGGCACCAAGGTCAAGCAGGCGCTGGAGCATGCCATAAAGCTGCAGCCCAAGCATGCCGACGCGCACATCGCCTTGGCAGCTTTTCATGCTGAAGTGATCGACAAAGTCGGCTCGCTGATTGGTGGCATGACCTATGGCGCCAAAAAAGACACGAGCCTCAAGCTGTTCACGGAAGCGCTCAAACTCAATCCCACGTCAGCGATTGGGATGGTCGAATACGCCAACGGCATGGTCATGCTCGAAGGCGACAAAAAGATGAAAGAGGCCACCGGGCTGTACCAACAAGCCGCAGACAGCAAGGCCATGGACGCTACCGAGCGGCTGGATGTGGAAATGGCCAAGGCAGAGCTGGAAGACTAATCCCGGCAATTAGCCGCTACATTTTTAGTAGCATATTGCGTCGGAATTTATTGGTCTACAGGGTAAAATTACATCTTAAAAAACTGATGTTGAGGTGCTTTTTAGCGCTATAAAGGCTTTGAACATACGCGGTTGCCAGCTTGACGCAGTGGCGGGTTTTAAGCATGATTTACACAGTGATACTGCATACCCCTAGGAAACCCATGACTGCATTACGCGCTTCCTACTCCATTGCACCCGAAGTTTTGCAAAAATTCAACGCACTGGTGCCGTCCAGCGAGCGCAGTAAAAC
>JAYVPR010000234.1:0-7131 GCA_043757245.1 Polaromonas sp.
AAAACGGTACATTTGCTAATTCCGCCTCCCTAAGCAAGGCCGCGGTAATGGCCGCGGGTGCCGTGCGCTGTTTGAGGTGGGTGGGCAGTATCGGCGGAATATGTAGGGCTAAATGCAGAACTGATTTAGCTACATATTTAATAGCTCTTAACGCCCGTATTGATTGAGCCTGGATAATTTTTTCCATTAAAAAAGCGCCTGAAAAGGCGCTTTTTTATGCAGGCAGCCAAAGCTGCCAGCCAGACAACTCGAAACGAATCAACCGCCCTTTTTAGGACGCTTGCCAGGGTTCTTTTTACTGCGGGTGGATGTACCGCGCTCCAGGCTGACCTTTTGGCCATGTGGCGAAGAAGCGCTGTGACCCTTGGGTGGAATGGGCTTTGGGGCGCAGATGTCGGCTTCGACTCTGATTTTTTTGGGCATGAAGGGCTCCGGGTTGGAATGGGGAAAACCAGCTATTTTAAGCCAGAGCGCGCAGCGGTAGATTAACCAGCAGGTTTTGTGGCTTCAGCTTGACGATACCTTCTGCGTTCATCATCAAACCCAGGTACACCGGTTTGCCTGCAACGTCAGGTCGTACGTCGTGCGGGTCTGCAAAATCCAGCCTGAACAGGCTGACCAGCCGCTGCAAACGCGCAGGCTCAACTTCCCTGCCCTCATACAGATCATTGAGCAACGCGGTTGATTCGGCGTCCAGCCCGACATGCCAGCGCCAGGCATCGTCGTCAATCTTTTGCAGCGGTCGAATGGTGACGGTTACGCCTAAAAAATGCCGCACCCACTTTTGCAACACACTGGCCAGAGCCTTCAGGCCGGAGCGGGCGCGGGTCATGGTGAAGGTTAGGCCGTGGCTCAGGTCGTTGGTCATTTCATGCGTCAGGTCGAGCAAGAAGGCATGGCGGCCAGCGGCTTGCTGGAAGTAGGCCTGCGCGTTGTCATCGGTCAGCACCTGCATATTAACGGTGGCCATCGGCGCTTTGGCTTCCAGCAAAAAACGCCCGATATCGCCCAGCCCGCCAGTGACGTTGAGCATGTCCAACGTGAGCTGATCGCCGCTGAGTACCTGGCCATTTTGCGTGCTGATGCGCTGTGTGCGGTGCAGCATGTCGGCGGCTCTAAGCTCGTAAGCGTCGTTTGAGTCATCCAGCAGATTGCCCAAAATGGCATCGACCAGCAGATCAATGAAAAGCGGCGGTATGTTGATACTGCCCGTGCCGTTGCGGGGGAACAGGCTCAGATAATAAGTCTCCAGCGTGCCCGCATCAAACAGGGCATCGCGAAAACGCAAAAACAAGGTGTAGCTTTCGCGGGCATCGGCGTCAATCAGTTTTGCCAGGGTGTCAGCACCCACTGCACTGGCGGGTGTGGCCATCAGCGCTGCGTGCAGCGCCATCTCGGCCGGGCAAGACTCTGGCATCGGTGCCAGTTCAGGACGCTGGAGGAAAAGCCGCAGGTAATCGTCAGTTGGCAGGCACCAGCCACGCGCATCGCGCTGCAGGTCGGCACCGCCGACGCGGGAAGAATTTTGCATAAACACTATCGTCGCACAACTTGCAAATCTCTCGATCAAGCAAAACCCCGCCGCTATGCTGAGGTGATCAGCAGCGAACCATAGTCACTATGTTTTTAATAGCTTGATACGCGTGTATTCATTGAATTTTGGCTATTTTTTAGGGCTAAAATCTGCCTGAAATTGGATTTCCAAGAGTTGGGAATCCAAATCAGCCTCTTGTCAGCTCCAATGGGTAGTCTGTCACCTGCGTTCGAGCACGGGCGAGTTGGCCAGTAAAACTACCTAAGGGTCTAACCCGGTAGCCTGCCTGCGGTCTGATAGTTAGTATCAACACTGCCTTCACAGCGCATCTTCCCAGCAGTGCTGGTGGGGTTATTTTTATATCCGTCGGGGAGTTATTTTGTCAGTTAAGACTATTCTTGAAACGCGCGGTCTGACCAAGGAATTCAAGGGTTTTGTTGCCGTCAACAACGTGGACCTCAAGGTTCAGCGCGGTCACATCCATGCGCTGATTGGCCCCAACGGCGCTGGCAAAACCACGTTCTTCAACCTGCTGACCAAGTTTTTGCCCCCGACACGCGGCAGCATCATCTATAACGACACCGACATCACCTTCGAGCAACCCGCGCAAACCGCACGCCGCGGCATCGTGCGGTCGTTCCAGATCTCTGCCGTCTTCCCGCACATGACGGTGCTTGAAAATGTGCGTGCCGCCCTACAGCGCAACCTCGGCACCTCGTTTCACTTCTGGAAACCCGAGGACTCGCTTTTTCATCTGCATGATCGTGCCCGGGAACTGCTGGCCGCTGTTGACCTGAGCAACTTTGCCGATGAAATGACCGTCAACCTGCCCTATGGCCGCAAGCGTGCCCTGGAGCTGGCCACCACCCTGGCGCTGGAACCCGAACTGATGCTGCTTGATGAACCGACACAGGGCATGGGCCATGAAGACGTGGATCGCGTGACGCAGCTGATCAAAAAAGTGTCAGCTGGCCGTACCATTTTGATGGTCGAACACAACATGAGCGTGGTGTCGTCGATCGCCGACCGCATCACGGTGCTGCAGCGCGGCACCATCATTGCCGACGGGCCGTATGCCGAGGTGTCGAAGAACCCGCTGGTCATCGAAGCCTATATGGGCACAGCGAACACGCAATTGCAGGGCGCCCACTAGATGTTAGCCCCCACGCTTTTCACTTCGCCTTCGGCTCCGTGTAATACGATGCCCCCCGAGGGGGTTCAGGCCTGCCTTGGGGCGGCCCTGCGGAGTCCTGTATGACCAAAGAACTCCTGAAAATCGAAGACTTGCACGCTTGGTATGGCGAGTCGCACATCCTGCATGGCGTCAACCTGACCGTGCACGAGGGCGAGGTGGTGACTCTGCTCGGCCGCAACGGTGCCGGGCGCACCACAACCATGCGTGCCATTGTCGGCCTGACCGGCATGCGTAAGGGCTCGATCCGGATCAACGGTGAAGAAACCATCAAGCTGGCGTCGCACAAGGTCGCCCGCCTGGGCGTCGGTTACTGCCCCGAAGAACGCGGCATTTTTGCCAGCCTCACGACTGAAGAAAACCTGATGCTGCCGCCCACCATCGCACCAGGTGGCATGAGCGTTGCCGAGATCTACACGATGTTCCCGAATCTAAAGGAACGCGCCAACAGTCCCGGCACACGCCTGTCGGGTGGTGAGCAGCAAATGCTGGCCGTGGCGCGCATACTGCGCACCGGCGCGCGGCTGTTGCTGCTTGATGAAATTTCCGAAGGCCTGGCACCAGTGATCGTCCAAAAACTTGCCGAGATGATTCATACGCTCAAGGCCAAGGGCTACACCATCGTTCTGGTCGAACAAAACTTCCGCTTTGCTGCGCCGCTGGCAGACCGTTTTTATGTGATGGAGCATGGCTGCATCGTCAAGCAGTTTGCACAACACGAGCTGACTGCAAACATGGGTATGCTGCAAGAATATCTCGGTGTTTAATCAACCACGCTGTTATTTTTTGGTTCGCCTTTTTCATTTATTTTTTATTTTCTTTGTATTTTCCAGGAGACTTTCATGAAACTCAAAACCCTTGTTGCCGCCATGTCACTCGGCTTTATCGCCGCAGCTTCGGTGCCTGTTCTGGCACAAAACACCAGTCCGGTCAAGATCGGCTTCATCACCGACATGTCTGGCCTGTACGCCGACATTGACGGCCCCGCAGGCGCCGAAATGGTCAAGTGGGCCGCGCAGGACTTTGGCGGCAAAGTACTGGGGCGTCCGATTGAAGTGCTGTCTGCCGACCACCAGAACAAGGCAGATGTCGCTTCGTCAAAAGCCCGTGAGTGGGCAGACAAAGACGGTTTGTCAATGCTGATAGGCGGCACCAGCTCGGGCACGGCACTGGCCATGTCCAAGGTGATGGCTGAAAAGAAAAAACCCTTCATTGCCATTGGCGCAGGCTCGGCCCGTTTGTCCAATGAAGACTGCACGCCTTATTCCGTCCACTACGCCTACGATACCGTGGCGCTGGCAAAAGTGGCCGGTACTGCGCTGGTAAAGGCGGGCAATAAAAACTGGTACTTTCTGACGGCGGACTACGCCTTCGGCTACTCACTTGAAGGCGATGCATCCACCGTGGTCAAGGCCAACGGCGGCACCGTCGCTGGCGCTGTACGTCACCCGCTCAACGCATCTGATTTTTCATCTTTCCTGCTCCAAGCCCAGTCCTCCAAGGCGCAAATTCTGGGGCTCGCCAATGCGGGTGGTGACTTTACCAACGCCATGAAGGCTGCCAAGGAATTTGGCATTACCAAAACCATGAAAGTTGCAGGTCTGCTGGTGTTTATCAACGACGTACACAGCCTGGGTCTGGCCAATACGCAGGGCCTGCAACTCGCCGACAGCTGGTACTGGAACCAGGACGACGCATCGCGCAAATTTGCCAAGCGATTTTTTGAAAAATACAAACGTATGCCTTCCAGTATTCAAGCAGCCAACTACTCGGCCACCACGACCTACCTGAAAGCCGTGCAAACCGCTGGCACCACAGACTCCGACAAGGTGATGAGCACGCTCAAGACCATGAAGATTGACGACTTTTATAACAAAGGCCAGATCCGCGCCGACGGACGCATGATTCACGACATGTATTTGTTTGAAGTCAAAAGCGCCAAAGACTCCATCACGCCATGGGACTACTACAAGACCATTGCAAAGGTTCCGGGCGACCAGGCCTTCACGACGATTGCAGAATCGAAGTGCCCACTGATTAAAAAGTAATTCATCGCGTTTGCCGCACACCTTCCTCCCCCTAAAAAAAGGGAAGAAGTGGCGCATTGAACGCGTTCGGAAGCGACATCATTTTTTAACAGGTTGTCATGGACATTTTCGGTATTCCCTTGCAGGCGTTTATGGGCCAGCTAATGCTGGGCCTGGTCAATGGCGCGTTTTACGCGATGTTGAGCCTCGGCCTGGCGGTGATTTTTGGCCTGCTGGGCATTGTGAACTTTGCGCATGGCGCGCTCTACATGCTTGGCGCGTTTGCCGCCTGGATCATGCTGGATTTATTCGGCATCAACTATTGGGCCGCGCTGTTCCTGGCGCCGCTTGTCGTCGGCTTGCTCGGCATGGTGATCGAGCGGTTTTTTCTCAAGCATCTGTACAAGATCGACCCGATCTACGGCCTGCTGCTAACTTTCGGCCTGTCGCTGATCGCTGAAGGTGTTTTTCGCGAGATGTACGGCGTCTCGGGCCAGAACTACCCCGTCCCTGAGCTGCTCTCGGGCGCGACCAATCTGGGCTTCATGGTTTTGCCGAACTACCGCGCCTGGGTGGTGCTGGTTTCGCTGGTGGTCTGCCTCGGCACCTGGTTTTTGATCGAACGCACCCGACTAGGCGCTTACCTGCGTGCAGGCACAGAAAACGCACCGCTGGTGCAGGCCTTTGGTGTCAACGTGCCGCTGATGGTGATGCTTACCTATGGCGCAGGTGCTGCACTTGCAGCCTTGGCGGGTGTGCTGGCTGCACCGATTGTCCAGGTCAACCCGCTGATGGGCTCCAACCTCATCATTGTGGTGTTTGCCGTGGTGGTGATCGGCGGTATGGGTTCGATTCTGGGCTCGGTGATCACTGGTCTCGGCCTAGGTATTATTGAAGGCCTGACGCGCGTTTTTTACCCTGAAGCTTCCAGCATTGTGGTGTTCGTCGTTATGGTGATTGTTTTGATGTTCCTGCCTGCTGGTCTGTTTGGAAAAGAAGCATGAACATGACCGCCTCCAACAAAATCACCCGTGTCACCTACGCCGCCCTGCTGGCATTCGCGCTGTCTGCGCCCTTTTTTGGCCTGTACCCAGTGTTTGTGATGAAGCTGCTGTGCTTCGCCCTGTTTGCCTGTGCCTTTAACCTGCTGCTGGGCTTCACCGGCCTGCTGTCGTTTGGTCATGCGGCATTTTTTGGTTCTGCCGCCTACGTCACTGGATGGCTCATTAAGGCGCAAAACTGGACGCCTGAGCTGGGTCTGATCGCCGGTGCAGTCGCAGCAGGTTTGATCGGCTTGCTGGTCGGTATGGTCGCCATTCGCAGGCAAGGCATCTACTTTGCCATGATCACGCTGGCCATTGCGCAAATGGTGTATTTTGTCTGCCTTCAAGCGCCGTTTACCGGCGGTGAGGACGGCTTGCAGGGCGTCCCGCGCGGCAAACTGTTGGGCCTGATTTCGCTGGAGCCAGACATAGCGCTGTATTACCTGGTCGTCGTCATTTTTGTGGCTTGCTTTTTATTCATATCGCGCGTTGTGCATTCTCCGTTTGGCCAGGTGCTCAAGATGATTCGTGAAAACGAACCACGCGCCATTTCACTGGGCTATAACGTTGACCTCTACAAGCTGCTGGCGTTCGTGCTGTCGGCTGCCCTGGCGGGCCTTGCCGGTTCCATTAAAACGCTGGTCATGGGTTTTGCAACGCTGTCTGATGTGCACTGGTCGATGTCGGGCGAAGTGATTTTGATGACCCTGCTCGGCGGCGTAGGCACCTTCTTTGGCCCGGTACTGGGCTCTGGCATCGTGATCTCACTACAAAATCTGCTGGCAGACAAAGTCGGCTCATGGGTCACCGTCATCATTGGCGTCATTTTTGTGCTTTGTGTGCTGGCTTTTCGCAAGGGCGTGGTTGGCGAACTACAGGCGTTCAGGGAACGCCGTCGACAAGCGGCCTTGACTGCTGCTACAACCGGCTGATCTCTAGCCTACGAGACAATTTTCCGACGGGCCGCCCCTAGGAAAATTAGTCCCCTCGGGGGGGCAGCGCATTACACGAAGTGAAAAGCGTGGGGGCTCATAATCCGTCAGTGGACAAGGCGTAGCCCACATGCTGGGGCACCACGAGATGTCCCTGGCTGTTCACGACGGGCTGAATATTGATGACCGGCTGCGCAGCATTGACGCTGCCGAAAATCGTGGCGAACGCAATGTCAGCGGCATCCCGCCCCGTTGCAAAGCGTACAAAACCCATTGGAATGGCTGTGCCAGACGGGTCAAAAATGTACCAGCGATCGCCCAGAAAAACCTCCACATAAGCATGAAAGTCCGGCGGACCCAGCACCGGGTCTGCGCCGTAGTCCATGCCGCTGGCCATACGTGC
>JAYVPR010000235.1:0-7121 GCA_043757245.1 Polaromonas sp.
GCACGGGTTGCGTGCCGGGCAGCGCCAACGTTAGCGCGCAAAACAGCGTCCGTGGTAATCTAGGTTTCATGAACCAAATTTCTGTTGCCGATATTTTGGAACTGCCTGTGCAGGAGCGGATTCAACTCGTTGAAGTGATTTTGGAAAGCATTGCGGCCTTCCCTCAAGCCATTGAAGTTTCACCTGAACTAAAGACCGAACTTGCGGAGCGTTTGGCCGACTTTGAGCGTAACCCAGAGGCCGGATATTCCTGGGATCAGGTAAAAACACATTCAAAAAGCGGCTCGTGGCGTACCGCCTGAAGTTTGCCAGTCGGGCGGTTCGTGAAATCGGCGAGGCATTCGATTGGTATGAGGAGCAAAGCAAAGGCCTTGGTTCTGAAGTGGTGAATGAAACTAAAAAGGCTTGAAATGCAATAAAAAGCAGCAAAAAAGGCATTTTTTACCTGTCAAATATGCCTCTAGCTCAATAAATATGGGCGCTAAAAGCTCCTGAATTAATAGCATATGAATTAAAAGCGCGGTTTGAATTCCAGAATCAAAATCGTGTCGGGCAGTTTGCCATCCACGTCCTTGGGCATGACGCGTGTGCGAATGACGGCGTTCAGCACAGCCTTGTCCCAGTTGTCGTTACCGCTTGGCTGCACCACACGCGAACTGATGATGGTGCCATCAGATTGCAGCCGGACTTCAACCTTGGCCAGCGGATTGCCGTCAAAAGCTTCGGTAAACACCACGTTGGGTATCACAGCTGTACGAGCAATCGCGCTGTAGGTGGTGGAACTGCCTTTACCCCCAACCGATGCACGGTTGGTGCCGCCTTGTGCACTACCACCAGCGTTTTTCATCATTTGCTCCAGGCGGTTCATGTTGTCTTCGCGCTGTTTGTCGGCTGACTGCTGGGACTGCCTGGCTTTTAGCGCATCTAGTTTGGACTGTTCAGCTTTAGCCAGTTGCTCGGCTTTGAGTTGCTCAGTTTTAAGCAGCTTCGTCTTGTCAGACTGTGCCTGCAAAACCCTGGCTTTGTCGCGCTCGATTTTTTCTTGTGCGAGCTTCTGGTCTTTTAGTTGCTTGCGTTTTTTTTCTTGTTCCAGCGCGATGTCAACATTAGGCGTGGGTTCAGGTGGCGCTTGCAGCACTGGCTGCTTGGCGACGGGTGTGGGCTGTGGGGGTGCCGCGGGTGGTGCGGGGGTAATCGGCGCTGCATCAGATGGCACGTTAGACCACAACTCAGCACCAAACGTCGCAGCACTATCCGTGCGTTTCCAGTTCACGCCCCAGGTCAATGCCGCTATCAGTGCGGCATGAATCAACAGCGCCAGACCAAACGAGCGCACAGCTCCAACGTCACGCGGCGGGCTAAGGTCATTGCGGTCTACTGCGCTGGGCATGTCGGGCTTGTCGGCTTTATTTGCTGGTCTGCACCGACAGGCCTACGCGCGTGACACCCGCTTTTTGCAGGCTGTCCATCACCTTGACCACAGTTTCGTATTTGATGGACTTGTCAGCGCTGATGACGACTGGCACCGCATCAGCTGCGGCCAGTTTGACTTTGGGCTCCAGCCTAGCAATGTCCGCTGCCACCGTGTTGACGTTGCTGGCCAGTGAATCGGTTTTGATTTTTATTTGAATCGCCTCGTCTTTGCCAATCATGATTTGCACCGGGCTTTGCGGTTGCGCTGCGGCTTTGCCAACTTTGGGCAGAGCAATCATGCTGGGCGTGATAAGTGGCGCGGTGACCATGAAAATAATCAGCAGCACCAGCATCACGTCAATGAAGGGCACCATGTTGATTTCACTGATGGTGCGGCGGCCTCTGCCGCGTGAATTAATAGCTGGCATGTCTGGTCTGCTTTAGTGACCGGATGGCGATTGTGCACCCAGATTGCGCTGCAAGATATTCGAAAACTCTTCAATAAACGTCTCTAGCTTGTTGGCAATGCGGTCAATATCGTGTGCAAATCGGTTGTACGCCACGACTGCTGGAATGGCTGCAAACAGGCCAATAGCGGTAGCTACCAACGCTTCTGCAATGCCCGGCGCAACAGTTGCCAGCGTGACTTGCTCCAGCGCAGCCAGCCCGGTAAAAGCGTGCATGATGCCCCACACCGTGCCAAACAAGCCGACATACGGAGAGACTGACCCCACGGTCGCCAAAAACGACAGGTTCAATTCAATCGCATCCACCTCACGCTGGTAGCTGGCTCGCATGTCGCGGCGTGCGCCGTCCATCAAGGTGCCGGTGTCGGTGATGCTGCGTTCGCGCAGTTTTTGGTATTCACGCATGCCACTGGCAAAAATACGTTCCATGGGACCGGAGTGCTTGGCGTTTTGTGCAGCGCCTGCGGCTAAATCATTCAGGCTGGTGCCGGACCAAAATTCGCGGTCGAATGCCTCATTGAGGTTTTGTACCTTTTTTAACGCCGTGATCTTGCGGATGATGGCGGCCCAACTGGCAATCGATACCCCCACCAGCAGCGCCACAACGCCCTGAACTACCCAGCTGGCATTCAATAGCAGGTTAACGATTGACAGATCCTGGTTCATGTTGCTTCTTTCAAACTTTCAAACTCTCGATAATATTTTGCGGAATGCGGCGGGGCCGCAGACTGGCTGCATCCACCCAACCAATGCGAACCGTGCCTTCGCACAACAGCGTACTTTTCAACAGGACTTGTTGATGAATTGTCATAGACGCCTGACCACTTATCTGCATTCTGGCGGTAACAATCAGTTCGTCATCCAGCCGGGCAGGGCACAGGTACCGAACAGTAGTTTCAGCCACCACAAACATGCCGCCGGTTGTTTCTTTGAGCCGCTGTTGCTCAATGCCAAATGATCTGAGCCACTCGGTGCGTGCGCGTTCAAAAAATTTCAGGTGATTGGCATAAAAAACAATCCCGCCTGCATCGGTGTCTTCCCAGTAGACGCGAATTGGAAAGCTGAAGGGGTTTTTAGGCATGGTGGTGGATGGCTGGCAGTTTTCCGACGGGCGGCCCCTAGGAAAATTAGCCCCTCGTGGGGGCTATTTCAGCCAATGACCGACTCCAGTCGTGCTATGGCTTCTTTCAGGTGCGCCATAGAGCTGGCCGTTGAAAAGCGCACATAGCGCTCAGGTGCACTGCTGCCAAAATCTCGCCCTGGTGTCACGGCCAGGTGTGCGCGCTTCATCAACTCAAACGCAAAATCCCAACTGCCATTCAAGTCCCATTGCGCCGCAATTTTTGAACAATCGGCATAGGCATAAAAAGCGCCATCAGGCATCACGGGTACGGTCAAACCCAAGCGGTTGAGTTCAGGAATAAAGTAGTCACGCCGCGCTTTGAACTCGCTGCGGCGGCGCTCGTATTCCGTCAGGCTGTCAGGCTCAAAACAGGCCAGCGCCGCATGCTGGGCGATGGTGCTCGGGCAAATGAACAGGTTTTGCGCAATGCGTTCAATCACTGGCACCAAGGCATCCGGCACGACCAGCCAGCCAAGCCGCCAACCCGTCATGTTGAAGTATTTGCTAAAGCTGTTGATACTGATAACGTTTTGACCCAACTCACCAGGCATGGCCAAAGCGGTATGACCGAAGTGTTCCTCGTAGCTTAGCCCCAGATAAATCTCGTCAACCATCGTGATGCCGCCACGGCTGGCGACGTATTCGGTGATGCGTTGCAATTCTTCTGGCGCAATCGACGTGCCTGTCGGGTTGGAAGGTGATGCCAGCAAAACCCCACGGGTGTTTACGCCCCACGCGGCCTCTACCTTGGCGCGGGTCAATTGAAAGCGTTCATTGGCGGTGGTTGGTATCAGTACCGCCTTGCCTTCTGCAGCACTGACAAAGTGCCGGTTACAAGGGTAGCTGGGGTCCGGCATCAGCATCTCGTCGCCCGCTTCGATCAGCGCCAGGCAAGCCAGTTGTAGCGCGGCGGACGCGCCCGCAGTCAGTACGATCCGGCTGGGCGCTACATCAACGTTGAAACGTGAGGCATACCAGGCACTGATTTTTTCGCGCAGCTCAGGCAGCCCAGTGGCTTGCGTGTACTGTGTGTTGCCATTTGCAATCGCTTTGGCCGCAGCAGCTTGTACCAGCGGCGGGGCAGTAAAGTCGGGTTCACCAATGTTTAAAAAAATCATCGGCTGGGCGGTGTGCGCAAATTCTTTGGCCATGGTGGCCGCCGCCTTGGCAACTTCCATCACATAAAACGGTTCAATGCGCTCTGCGCGCTGCGCAATCCTCATGGCATCAACGGTGTAGTGGCTTGTCAGCGGCGACTTCACTGGCGCGCATGGCGGGCGCCAATTTGTTCAGCACGCCGTTCACATATTTGTGGCCATCGGTACCGCCAAAGGCTTTGGCCAACTCAATGCATTCATTGAGCACGACGCGCCAAGGTACGTCCAGGCAGTTTTTAAATTCGTAAGCACCTATCCACAATACTGAATGCTCGACGGGTGAAATCTCAGCCATCGGGCGGTCCAGCAGTGGCGTGATAGCAGCGTCAAGCTGGGCGGCTTGTTCAATACAGCCGTGGAGCAGCGCGTCGTAGTGCGCTGAATCCGCTTTGTGAAAACCGACAAGGTCGCGTGTGAACATGTCAATTGAATCAGCACTGTTACGGCCTACAAAGTGCTGGTATAGCGCCTGCATGGCAAATTCACGGGCGCGTGTGCGGGCTGATTTGTCTGCAGCTTTTTTCACGCCTGTGTCGGTCAGTCCGGTGCGAGTTTGCGGTGGGCGTTTTGGTTTTGTGACCGTCGGTTTTATGGTTTTTATTTCAGTCATGGTGTGTGCGTTGGTTCAACCCAGCTCATTGAGCAGATTGGCCATTTCAACTGCAACGCGTGCAGCATCCAGGCCCTTTTCAGTTTGTCTTGTCTGTGCTTGCGCCATGGTTTCTGTAGTCAAAATCGCGTTGGCAATTGGTAACTGGTAATCCAGCGCCACGCGCGTCACCGCAGCGCCGCTTTCGTTGGCAACCAGTTCAAAGTGATAAGTTTCACCGCGAATGATGCAGCCGACCGCAATCAGCGCATCGTATTTGTCAGTTTCAGCCATGGCCTGCAAGGCGCTGGCTACTTCAAGCGCGCCGGGCACTTTGACGTGGGTGATGTGCTTGCTGTCCACGCCAAGCGCCGCCAGCTCGCGCAGGCAGGCGGTAGCCAAAGCGGTTGTCACGCTTTCATTGAAGCGAGCCTGCACGATGCCAATGACTAATTTTTTGCCATCCAGCTTGTCTGCTGTTCCCTTGTCTGCGCCAAACATGTTGTATTCCCTTGTATCAATTATTTGTTAATTATTCGTCAATTATTTGGTGATGTAGCTGGCTGTTTCCAAGCCATAGCCCATCATGCTGGGCATACGCCTGGGGTTACCGAGCAAATTCATCTTTTGCACGCCACAATGCCGCAAAATTTGCGCGCCAATGCCATAGGTGCGCAAGTCCATGCGGCCACGCTCGGGTGCCTGGCTGGCGCGCGCCGTGCCCTCAAACTGCGCCAGTAACTGCGCGGCGCTTTCGCCACAATTGAGCAGCACCACCACACCTTTTCCCGCGTTGGCAATGTATCTCAGGCTTTCGTCCAGGTTCCACGAATGCATGGAACGGCCGACCTCAAGTGCGTCAAGCACTGACAGCGGTTCATGCACCCTAGCGGCCACGGCTTCATTCACTTCCCACACGCCTTTACTCAAGGCCAGGTGCAGACCCTGGCTGGGTTTGTCTTTAAATGCATGCGCGGTAAATTCACCAAACGCGGTGGTCAAAGTGCGGCTGCCGATTTTTTCAATCAGTGATTCATGTCGGCTGCGGTGTTCAATCAGCGCCGCAATCGTGCCAATCTTCAGGCCATGCGCGGCTGCAAAAACCATCAGGTCAGGCAGCCGCGCCATGGTGCCATCGTCATTCATGATTTCGCAAATAACAGACGCAGGCGAGCAACCCGCCATCGCGGCTAAATCGCAACCTGCCTCGGTATGCCCAGCACGCATCAGCACGCCACCATCAACAGCTTGTAAAGGAAATATATGACCAGGCTGCACCAGGTCACTGGCGTGGGCGTTTTTGGCCACGGCAGCCTGCACGGTACGGGCGCGGTCAGCGGCTGAGATGCCAGTCGTTACGCCCTCGGCGGCCTCAATCGACACGGTAAACGCAGTGGAATACTTGCCGCCGTTGCGCGTGACCATGGGCGGCAGCTCCAGCCGCTCACAACATTCGCGCGTCAGCGTCAGGCAAATCAGGCCACGCCCAAAGCGTGCCATGAAATTGATCGCTTCTGCCGTGACATGGTCAGCGGCAAGAACCAGGTCACCTTCGTTTTCACGGTCTTCTTCGTCAATCAAAATAACGATCTTGCCTGCACGCATGTCGGCAACAATGTCTTCTACAGAGGAAATTAAAGCTGTCGGAGAAGGGGTCATTTTGGAGTACTTTCGGACGACAACATGCGCTCCACATAACGCGCGACTGTGTCAATTTCAAGGTTCACGCTGCTGCCAGCCTTCAAGCTGCCAAGTGCGGTGTTGCTAATTGTGTGAGGGATGATATTGATACTGATCTCGCAACCCTTCGCATCAGGCAAATCATTCACTTTGTTTACTGTCAGGCTCACGCCGTTAACTGTGATGGAGCCTTTGTAAGCCATGTATTTGGCCAGCGTTTGGGGTGCGGTGATACGCAACTCCCAACTTTCACCCACCTCAGCAAAGTAAGCCACGCATCCAATGCCATCCACATGACCCGACACGATGTGCCCGCCCAGCCGGTCGTTGGCGCGCAAGGCTTTTTCCAGATTAACCGTGCCCAGCGCTGCCAAGCCGCTTGTCTTGTCAAGCGATTCGGCGGATATGTCAATTGCGAACTGGTTTTGCGCAGTATTGATGGTTACAGCTGTCATGCAGGCGCCATTAAGCGCAATGCTGTCGCCCAAACCGACATCGTGAAGGTAACCCGCAGGCGTCTCAATCGTGAGCCGATTGCCGTAACTTGAGGTGCTGCCCAGGCTATGGATAGCGACGATGCGCCCCACGCCGGTGATGATTCCGGTAAACATGTGCGTATTGTCTCAGAACGTGTTAGCTGCCATTCCTCCGAACACGACCCATAAACCGTTCGCCCTGAGCCTGTCGAAGGG
>JAYVPR010000236.1:0-7085 GCA_043757245.1 Polaromonas sp.
GGCGCTTTGCTCTATCTCGCCGTCGGTCGGATCATCTTTTTTTTGTAAATTTCTCAGCAGGTTCACGACATTGCCAAGGTCAATGTTGATGCCAATCCCCACGCCGCCGCCGCCACCCGGGTTGTCTGACCTCTGGCTGGGTTGATCCACTCTTGGCATGCCGGGGACGCCCTGAACAGGGCCTTGCGCCATGGCTGCACCCAGTGCGAGTGCCAGTGCGCTGGCGGCTGTTGCTGCGCGCAGCACGTTCAGCAGATGTTTGTTTTGTTTCATAAGGCTCTTTCGATATTCAAAACTCGTAAAAACAACAGGAATCGACAGTTTTTACCTGTCTTTTAAGGATTTAGCCCAATCAAATTGAGCGCAAGCAGCTGTTTAATTAATAGCAATTATGAAGATCATGTACCGTCTACAGTAAACTTGATTTCTTTGATGCCGACGGCTCCTGCGTCATCGCCCACCCGCATCACCAGCCGATGCGAGCCCGCAGGAATATCAAGGTTGTCAATTGAAAACCCGGTCGGCGTGACTTTGGCGGTTTTCAGCAGGCGGTCGGTCACGTCAATTTTGAAAGCGCCGTAGTAAAGCTTGAAGCTGGCCGGGTCAATCATCTTGCCTGCCACGGGTTTAAAGCGCACCTCAATGGCGACAGGTGAGGCGACTTTGCCTTCTTTGACCACCGGGCGCACGATCTCGATGGCGGGTTCGTCGCCTGCCAGCGGGATGGTGATGTTCTCGGTAACGTCGCCTTTGTATCTGTCAACCTCTGCTGCGCTCACCAGCCTGATGCCCAGATTCAAGCTAACACCAGGTATGGCGTTGCAGCCCGCAAGAAGCGCTGCCGCACCCAGTGCCAGCAGCAAAGCCACTTTGTGCAAGCCGGTAGCCGCGTGGTGAATCGGATTTTTCATGGGTTGCCTTTTTTTGAGTTTGGAATGACCGAAAGTTAAAAAAAGATGGTTTACATCTGCAGCAAGCCGCAGCCGACTTCGGGCCCTTTGGGGCCAATATCTGCAGCCTTGCTGCACAGGGTTTGCAAAATGGACTGAGCGCTGGTCGGTGTCGCTGTTTTTGGCTGGCTGGCAACGGCTTGCGCAACAGCTGCCGCCACAAAAGGTGAGGCAAACGAGGTGCCGCTCATGTACTTGCCTTTGCTGTCATTGGCTGCCAGCGGCACCCACACATCGACACCGGGCGCAGCAATGGCGACGTAAGCGCCCCGATTGGCTCTGACGTACAAGCGCTTTTGTGCATCCACCGCTGTCACGGCAATCACGCCGGGGTAGGCTGCCGGGTAGCTGGGGGCAGCGCTGGGGCCGCCGTTGCCAGCAGCGGCTACCAGTACCAGGCCAGCGCTGAGGGATTTGGTCACCACCGCGCCAAGCACCGCGTCGCTGGCTGAGCCCAGGCTCAGGTTTACAACCTGCACTTTTTCGCCAATCATCCAGTCCAGTGCCTGCGCCACCAGCAGCGTGTTGGTGGCGTTGATGCCAGGCGCCACCTCGCGCATCACGCCTGCAGAGCGCAGGGTAACGCCTTGCGCCAGGCCTTCAAACCCGTTGCCGCTAGCCGCCACAATGCTGGCCACCGCGTTGCCGTGGTCAGCGGGGGCGGGCTTGTCTGTGTCTGGGAAGATGCGTTTGCCTTTGAAGTTGCTAAGGGCTAGGCCATCGGCGTTGGTCACTTCGGTGTCTATGATGCCCACCGTCATGCTGGCGCCCAGTTTGCCGCTGCCTTTGGCGGGCGCTTTGAGCAGCTCATGCGCATATTGCTTGGCGGGCACCGGAGTGGCGGTTTGCTGCATGGGGTAGGCGATGGCGTGGCGGTCCGCCGTGATGCCGGGGCGTGCTCTGAGCAGAGCCAGCGCCAGAGCGGCGAGTGTGTCGTTTGCAAATGACAACACCACGATGTTCAGGCCCAAATTGGACAAAGCCTCGTTGGCTAGCAGCGTGCCGCCTGACGCTTGAACAGCGGCAGCCGCCTGCGGTTGCTGTGCGTTTTCCCAGCTCATGATGATTTGGCGCGGCTCGTAGACGTTCAGGCTCGCCGTGTCGGGGGACGTGTAGCGCTCTTCGCCATTCAAGGCTTGCACAGCTTGTACTGCTCTGAGGACTGAACCCAGGTCGATTGAAAAGCCAAAGCCGCCTCCACCGCCTTGGGGCGTGGGTGTTTGTACCGGCCTGGGCGTGCCGGGTATGGCCTGCGCCCAGGGCTGAACAGGTAGCCAGAACATGGTGCAGAACGCAACAGCTTTCAGCCCTTTTTGCAGGCGATTAAAGGGCTTTGGGGGCTGGCTTTTCATGTGGGCACTACTCGGGTTGTTTTAACGGTACTTGTAATGGTCGCTTACTGGGATGCAACTGACTCAACGGCATTTGCAGCGCCGAGGCGCTTCAGGCTGGCATCCAGCTTGTCTTGGGGTACGGCGACCCGCCACACCCCCAAAGCACCAGGGCCATCAATCACGCGGCCTTGCACGTTGTCGATCAGAGTGCGTACGTCGAGCAGGCTTGCGCTGTCTTTGAAGACGATGGTTAACACCTTCATGCCATCCAAAGAGGGCGCACCTGATGCAGGTGACACACTTTCGGTCGCTGGGGTTACCTGGTCCATCTGCTTGACGACTGCTGCCAGCAAGCCCATTTGCGTAACGATCATGGCTGCAGCCAGCACGCCCACCATGGGTTTTCGCCACCAGGCGATGGCGCTGTCTGTGCGGATGCGGATTTGTGTTTTAAGCCGACGTATGGCTATCTCAAGCGGTGTGACCTTCAACCTGACAGGTTGTTCAGGCGCATCCAGTCGGCTCTGCATACGCTGCCAACCGGCTTGCGCATCAAAATCAGGTGCGTCCTGGGCCAGTTGCTGCTGGCTGCGCTTTACCCAAGCCACTTCCTGAGCAAACTCAACAGCCGTCGTGCCGCCTTGCAAATTTAAAGTGTCTAAAAATTGTGTCATCCACTCTTTGTCGTCAGCAGCCAGGGTTTTCTTCAAAAAACCCGGAATTAAATTTCTCGCGCGTTCCAGATCTGTGACAAATGACACAGATGAAGGGGGTTGAGGCTGTGTCACAAGACTTCTCCTTTGCCAAAAATGCATTCCATGCAAACACGGAGTTTGCGTTTGGCGTGGTGAATGCGAGTGGCCACCGTGTTGGCGGGTATCGTCATCACTTGGGCTATTTCAGCCAGTGTCATGCCTTCAACAAACGAAAGGTGCATGCAAGCGCGCTGCTCGGGCGGCAAACTGTCAAAGCATTGGCTCAGGTGCTGGTTTTTTTGCTTAGCTAGTAACTGGGCGTAAGCGCCTGGGGCGGTATCCGCAAAAGCCTCTTTCTCGTCATCGCTGGCTACTTGCTGCCTCGTGTCCAGCCGGCCTTTGCTGCGCAGCGCATCAAGGGCTTTGTTTTTGGCTATCCCCAGCAACCATGTTTTGGGACTGGATTGCCCGGCAAATGCACTGGCGCAAACCCATGCCTGATGCAGCGTGTCATTAACCACTTCATCGGCCAAAGCAGCATCGTTCATGCGCCTGTAGGCGAAGCTGTAAACCGAGCTGGCGTGACGCTTATAAAACGTCTCCATGGCAGCGGTGTCGCGCAGACCAATGCGCTTGACCAATGACAAGTCATCATCGCTTGGCGAGATATTCTCTCCTGATACCATGCCTTGAGCCTTTTATCCTAAATACATTTGGTCACTGTACTCGACAAATAGGTTCTAAACATTGTTGGCATACCCTTGGCTGGACGTCGTGGTAATTCAATTTTTTTAGACGTCATGTAACCATGTAAAAATAAGAAACTTAACTATATGGAGACATTGCATGCCACGTCGCGCCACCAAAATCGTTGCCACTTTGGGCCCAGCTTCCAACACGCCGGAGATGCTGCAAGCCATGATCGCTGCGGGCGTCAACGTGGTGCGGCTGAACTTCAGCCACGGCAAGGCACAAGACCACATCAACCTGGCCATGCTGGTTCGTGACGCCGCACAGCGCGCTGGGGTTGAAGTGGCCATCATGGCTGACTTGCAGGGGCCCAAGATCCGCGTTGGCAAGTTTGCCGATGGCAAGGTGCAATTGGTACCGGGTGAAAAGTTTGTCCTGGATGCCTCTCGCGCTGAACCCGGTGATGTCAAGGGCGTGGGCCTGGACTATAAAGAGCTGCCGCGCGATGTGAAAGCCGGCGATGTATTGCTGCTCAATGACGGGCTGATTGTGTTGACGGTTGACCGCGTGGCTGGCGAAGCGGTACACACCACTGTCAAACTGGGCGGTGAGCTGTCAAGCAACAAGGGCATCAACAAACAGGGCGGTGGGCTGACGGCACCAGCGCTGACGGCCAAGGACATGGAAGACATTAAAACCGCGATGAGTTTTCAGGCGGATTACGTGGCGGTGAGCTT
The DNA here is from genome assembly GCA_043757245.1 of Polaromonas sp. Taxonomy (GTDB): domain Bacteria; phylum Pseudomonadota; class Gammaproteobacteria; order Burkholderiales; family Burkholderiaceae_C; genus Polaromonas. The sequence continues at coordinate 4,407 of JAYVPR010000236.1, forward strand.
TCCGAAAAACGCAACTGACATGGAAATGGCGCGGCAATTGTGCAACGTGGCCGCCGCGCAGTACAAACACAAACCAGGACTGATCGCGAAGATCGAGCGCGCTGAGGCTATTCCGAATTTGGAGGAGATTTTGCGGGTCAGCGATGGCATCATGGTGGCGCGTGGAGACCTGGCCGTTGAGGTCGGCAATGCGGCCGTGCCGGCCCTGCAAAAACGCATGATAAAAATGGCGCGCGCGCAAGACAAGGTGGTGATTACCGCCACGCAAATGATGGAAAGTATGGTTTTCAACCCGGTGCCCACGCGCGCCGAGGTGAGCGACGTGGCCAACGCGGTGTTGGACGGCACAGATGCAGTGATGCTGAGCGCCGAGACTGCGGCAGGCAAATTCCCGCTGGAGACTATTGTTGAGATGGCTAATATTTGCCTCGAAGCTGAAAAAGCCGAGTACAAGGAAATTGACTCAGACTTCAGCGGCAAAACCTTTGCACGGATTGACCAGTCGATTGCCATGGGTGCGCTGTTCACAGCCAGCCATCTGGGTGCCAAGGCGATTGTGGCCATGACCGATAGCGGCTCCACAGCGCTGTGGATGAGCCGCCACGACATCCGGGTGCCGATTTACGCACTCACGCCACGGGTTAGCACCCAGCGCAAGATGACTCTGTTCCGCAATGTGCGCCCGCTGCTGATCGACACCAGCGCGGACCGCGACACCGCACTTAGCCAGGCCGAGAGGCATCTGCTAGACCGCAAAATCGTGCAAAGCGGTGATGTGTACGCCATCACCTGCGGCGAGCCGATGGGCGCGCCAGGCGGCACGAACATGCTGAAGATTTGCCGGGTGGCGTAGCCCCACGCTTTCGCCGTAGCCTACGTCTGACAAAAACTTCAGCCGTTGACTGAATCCGGCGGGTTACCTTGTGCGTATATTTGTTACCACCATGAACCTGTTGAATTCAAAATTGCCAAGACGCTCACTGTTTGCCATGCTGCCCGCGCTGCTCACGGCCTGTTCAGCCGTTGATGTACTCAATGCCACCGTGCCCACAGACACCTATCGCAGTGCGGTAGACCTGGCCTACGGCAACCATTCACGCCAAAAAATCGATGTTTACTTGCCGAGCCAGCCGCTGGCCGACAAGACACTGGCCGCTGGCGGCGCACCGATGGTGGTTTTCTTTTACGGGGGTAGCTGGTCGTCTGGTGACAGGGCTGACTACCGCTTTGTCGGCGAAGCACTGGCCGCACAAGGTATCGTGACGGTGCTGGCCGACTACCGCTTGAGCCCCGAAGTGCGTTACCCGGTGTTCTTGCAAGACAGCGCCCTGGCCACGCGCTGGGCTTTTGACAACGCGCAGAAATATGGTGCTGACCCGGCTCGCATTTTCGTCATGGGGCACAGCGCTGGTGCTTACAACGCGGCCATGCTGGCACTGGACAAGCGCTGGCTGGATTCTGTGGGTTTAAGCCCCGCGAAGCTGGCCGGCTGGATAGGCTTGGCGGGGCCCTATGACTTTTTGCCGATCGGTGACCGCAAAACGCAAGTAGCCTTTGAGTGGCCAAACACGCCGCCTGACAGCCAAGCCCTGTTTCACGCAGGCAGTGCCTCGCCACCAGCCCTGTTGCTCGCGCCTGAAAAAGACAGTCTGGTCAACACCCAGCGGAGCACGGTGGGCATGGCGCAGCGCCTGAAAAGCAGCGGTGTGCGGGTTGAATCGGAGCTGTTTGACACGGTAAGCCACGTCACGATTGTGGCGACGCTGGCCTCGGTGCTCAGGAGCCGCGCGCCGGTGCTGGAGCGGGTAACGGGTTTTGTGAAGCGAAACGGTAGAATCTAACGATATTTTGACCACGGTTACGGCTCGGTTACCAAACGCCCTGTCAATCCACTAATTCCGTTTCAGCACACCACTTTTTTGGGGATATTGACCATGCCACTCGTATCAATGCGCGAACTCCTGGACCATGCAGCAGTCAACACCTACGGCATTCCAGCTTTTAACGTCAACAATTTAGAGCAGGTGCAAGCCGTGATGCAAGCTGCTGATGAGGTGGGTGCGCCAGTGATTTTGCAGGCCAGCGCAGGCGCCCGCAAATACGCAGGCGAGTCTTTCATCAAACACCTGATTGCCGCCGCGATTGAAGCCTACCCGCACATCCCGCTGGTGATGCACCAGGACCACGGCCAAAGCCCCGACGTGTGCCAGGGTGCGATTAATCTGGGCTTTAGCTCGGTGATGATGGACGGCAGTTTGATGGCCGATGGCAAAACCATTGCCAGCTATGACTACAACGTCGATGTGACGCGCAAGGTGGTTGACATGGCGCACATCAAAGGCGTCACGGTCGAGGGCGAACTCGGCTGCCTGGGCAGCCTGGAGACCATGAAGGGCGACAAGGAAGACGGCCACGGTACAGACGCCACCATGACGATAGACCAACTGCTGACCGACCCCGAACAAGCCGCAGATTTTGTCAAACGCACACAAATTGACGCGCTGGCAATTGCCATTGGCACCAGCCACGGCGCGTACAAATTTACCCGCAAGCCCACAGGCGACATTCTGGCGATTGGCCGCATACAAGAAATCAACCGCCGCATCCCCAACACGCATTTGGTCATGCACGGCTCGTCCAGCGTGCCGCAAGACCTGCTGGCCATCATCCGTGAATACG
>JAYVPR010000237.1:0-7060 GCA_043757245.1 Polaromonas sp.
TCCAGAAAAATGTCACGCAAGTCGTCTTCTTCAAAGTCAACGACTTCAACCTGACTGGCGGGGCTGGCGACCGCTGGCGCAATCGTGGTGGCAAGCGTACTTAACGCGCTGGCGGTTACTTGGGCATCGTGACCCGACACCGCGACTGATGCGTCGTACGCAGCCTGAGCCAGTACCGGCTGGCCAGCCAAAGCAGCTTGTGTTGCCAAAGTATTGAGCTTGATGCCTAACGTCTCGTCCGAAGCGCCAGAACCAGCATCTTGCACGAGCGAGGTCACTTCCTGCGAGATGCTCTGGCCTGGCGCCCCATTGGCTGGCGAAGCATTGGAGGTTTTCTCGGTGCGGCCCATCAGCGGCCTGAGCTCGCCTTTGACATCGTCGTACACAAAGAGTTTTTTCGCCAGCACAGGCTGGTAGTTGAGCATGTCGATCAAAAAGCTCAGGGCGCCCAAGTTGTTACCCAGCTGGTCAAAAGTACCGGCTGCGCGGGCGCGCTCCTCGTCGATTTCGGTTTCCAGCATTTGCTCTACGCTGTGCCGCATGCGCATGACAGCGTGTGACGCCTGGTCCAGACCCAGCACCGACAGCACACCGCGCATTTGCGCCAGCTGGCCGGGTACGTTGGTTAACGCGATTTTGTCTTTGGGGTTGCGAAAGAAAATGTCCAGGGATTTTTCAAGCTCCCCGAGTGATATCCGCAACTCACCGACCACACTGCCCATGGTTTGTTTATCACTGACACGCCGATAGAGGTCTTCCATCCACGATTCCAGCGGTTGCGCAACGCCGCCGTTTTTCACGGTTTCGAGGCGTTCGGCCAAATGCTGGGTGCGTGCCGCGAGCTGTCCGTCGCTGGGATCCAGGTCGTCAAATGCGGCCTCCAGATACAGCACAGACGTCGCCACTTCCATGGCCAATTCAATGGTTGGCGGCTGGCCGGAACGCGAGGTCGCTTCAATAGCGCGTGTCAATGCCTGCGCCAAGAGCTCGCTGGGCGGGTGAAGCCTGACCAGCGAATCTGTTACCAAACTGAACTGGTCAACTACCACCTTGAATTTGTTGGCATCCCCTGCCGACAGAGCGGACCAGGTTTCTTTGGCAGAAACAATACGCTTGCGAGCCTGTACCAATAATGCCGGATCAAAGCGACCGAACAGCACTGCTTCGTAATCCACTGCTTTAAAACGCGCCAACCCGTAAGCCGAGCGTACGGCAGACAATACGGGCGCAGACGTTGCAGGCGCTGAAGCCTGAGAGCAAAAGAAAAGCAGATCTTGAGCCAGCCGATCAGAAATACCTGTATCACCCTTGCTCAAACCAGCATACTGCAACAGCACGCGAGACGCAGCTCGGCGCACATAAATGTCGGGCGGCAGCAAATCGTGCGCCAGTGCCTCAAAAAAGGCAGCTGCAAGTTTCCAGAAAATTCTCGGTTGAAGGTCAGCCTGACGGGCAGAAAACCCAAGACTTAAGTCTTTCAATTCCGCTGCAGCAAGGGGGGCCTTGCCTTTCATGATCTGCAAAACCGACTGGTCAAAAGTCGTCCGGGATTGTGTATCGTAATTGCGCGGCTCAGACTTGTAGCTCAGTTCTGGCTCTAGCCAACGCCATTCCATGGGCCACAAGTCGGCGGGATGAATTCGATCTGCTTTCACCAACTCCTGAACTTGTCGGTACTGGGGAAACAATGACACGGGCGAGACGGGTTTGTCGGCCAATACGCCTTCCAGATATTCGGTCAACGCAAAACTGGCCTGCTCAATCTTGACGGCAGCATCCTGGCTGCATCGTTCTGGCTGCTGAACAAACTTTTGTACTGCGGCCTCCATCGCCCTGAGAACCAGCGCCGGGCCTGGCAAACCCACCATTTCCAACGCCCCCACCGCCTGATGCAGTTGCTGGCGTGCAATACGCAACTGGCTGGCATCCAGCGTGGCCAGGTCAGAGCCCTTGGCGGCCTCAGCTTCCCTGACAAAACGCTTTAACGCTTTTGCCGAACCATCCAGTGATTTGCGAAGTTCATCAAGTACCCAGGCCAGCGGCCCCAGATCGTTGACTGCCACATCAACGTCAGCAGTGGTTGAATTCAGGTCATTGACTTGCATAAATGATGGACCGATTCAGAATACTGTTTACGCAAAAATGAGAGTCAGGGAGCTCAAGCAATCTTGAAGCGAGAAACTGACTGACGCAGCTCTTCAGCCATGCGGGACAGCTCGCGCACCTGGGTTGCAGTGGAGCGAGTACCTTCTCCGGTTTGCTCAGTCACTGCAAAAATGTGCTGAATGTTATCTGCGACCACGTTGGCTGAGGCCGCCTCACGAATTGCAGATTTAGAAATTTGCTCAATCAGTTCAGCCAGTCGGCGAGACACACTGTCAATCTCTGACAGTGCTGTACCCGCACTGTCAGACAACTTGGCTCCTTCGACCACGCCCTGCGTGGAACGTTCCATAGCGGCTACAGCATCCTGAGTGTCGGTTTGAATGGCTTTCACCAGTGCAGAAATCTGCCGGGTTGCATCGCCTGACCGCTCAGCCAGTCGCTGCACTTCCTCGGCCACCACCGAGAAACCTCGCCCGGCTTCACCAGCCGATGCTGCCTGAATGGCCGCGTTCAGCGCCAGCACGTTGGTCTGTTCGGTAATGTCTGAGATCAACTCCGTGATCTCGCCAATCTCCTGAGAAGATTCACCAAGTCGCTTGATGCGTTTGGACGTTTCCTGAATCTGGTCCCGGATGGAGTTCATACCGCCAATAGCATTTTGCACCGCCTGCAGGCCTGACTCGGCAGCAGTCAGTGACTGCCGCGCTACCAGAGATGACTCTTGCGCTTGGGCAGACACATCGTTAATTCGAGACGCCATGTCCAGCACGGACTGGCCCGTTTCGCGAATCTCACGCAACTGTTCGGTTGATGCAGCCAACAACTCGGTTGAGGTACTTTCCACCTGCGCCGTGGTTTGCGCAACCCGTGTCGCCGTGTTTTGTACGTTACCGACCAATTGGCGCAACTCTTCTACCGTGTAATTCACAGAGTCAGCAATAGCGCCGGTAATGTCTTCTGTCACCGTCGCTTCTTGCGTCAAATCACCCTCAGCCACCACTTGCAACTCATTCATCAATCGCAAAATGGCGGCCTGATTGGCATCATTCACGCGCTTGGCATCCTGCTCCAGTCCACGTGCTTCAAGCTGCTGTTTCTCAGCAACGCCCTGACGCTGGCGACTGTCTTGCAGCTGAATTCGTGCAATACCTACCGCACAAAGCAAACCGAACAAGGCAGCACCAATCAGTGCTGCCACTGAGCCCGCGCCCAAGCCGGATTGGGCTGATAGTTTAGCTTGCAGTTCTTCGAGGCTGCGGCGCAGTGGCTCACTGTCTGCAATGATAGAGGCTTGCGCTTCGCGCGCTGACACCAGCCCCTGCAAGTTACCCAAAATAGCGCCGGCCTGAACCCGCGTCTGCTCATACAAAGCCATCAGCGCTTCGAGGCGCTCACGGGTTTGCGGGTCTTTGGAGCCCGCCAGCCGCAACTCCGGGCTGCCTTCCTGCAGGCCTTGGGCAATTTCCTTGAAGGAATTCAAATCCTTACCCAGCAAAAACACGGCCTCAGGGCTCACACCTTCAAGCGTCAGAAACTCGTTCGCAGATTTACCAATACGCTGGGTCAGCATCACCAGCTGACCAGATGCGGAAATCTCCGCAGGTGCAGCGTTTTGCTGAAGTTTCAGTGAAGACACGGTTTCAGCAATCTCCAGCAAATCAGACGACTGGCGGTTAATCGTGCGGAGCGCAGCACCCACCTGAGTCAAAATAGCCTGCTGACCCATGACCGTTGCTGCGTTTTTCTCGGCGCGCTCCATCAGCGGCATAACTTTTTCAGCGTCAGATTGCATTTCATCGCCCACCGCCGCCACACGCAAGCTGTCATCGCCAGACTTCAAGCCGCGGACAGATTTGGCCAACACTGATGCGCTTTCCTTGACGTCTGGAAAAGCCTTAGCACTGCCCACCAGCGCCTGTGACACAGATTTGGCCAGCCGCTGCGACTGCATCAAAGACTCACCAGTTGCAGCCACTTGGCGCGTAACTGTGTCAGCCTGACTGAGTGCGAGGTAAGCCACCACAGCCAGCACCAGCACAGCCAAACCCAGCAATATCAACAATATTCGCTGGTGCTGGGCAATGGTTTTACTGCCCAGAATCGGCAGTTTGAGCAACTCAGGATTGAAGTCCACAGTAGACGAGTCTTCAGCAAACATCATACTGGGCGCGAAAGGCTCTTTTGCAGAGTCGGCTTGCCTGGCCATCAGGTTGGAAGTAGCGTCTGGCGACGTGCCAGCGCCCACGGTACTCATTGCTCCAGTCGCAAAAAGATCTGCCGGCATTCCGACCGATGCCATGTCCATGCTGTCTTCCGGCAGCTTGTTTTGCGGTTTGAACAGGTTTTGAATTTTTTCGATAAACGACATGATGAACCCTCGGGAAAAACTTGTGTACGCTATGCGCTGATGGTCAAAAAATGCGCTTGCTGAGCCAGCAACTGGAGATTGATTTCCTGCCACGACTGGCCTGACTGGTCGATGTACTGGTTGCCAAAATATTCTGGCGCATCGGACGCTTTCTCAGAGAAATCACTGAACGCCTCCTGATTGCGCAGCCCGGCAAGCCGGTCAATCAGCAGTGCGCAATTGATGTCCAACGCACTGTTGAGCGAGACCAAGCGTGACTCTTTCAACGCAAATTCAGTTTTCAGACTGACGCTTTGCCCAGACACATAACTGGCCAGATCGACCACTCCGAACAAACCACCGCGCAAATTGGCCACACCCAAAAACCAACTTCGCGTGTAGGGCACCGCTTGAGTCGCTACCCAGGGGAAAATTTCGCCCGCCTGCGTCATTGGGAACAAATATTTTTGCCCACTCGCCTCTACAGCCAACCAGGAAGGCGCCACGCCTTGTGTACGTGCAATTTGTAGTCGATCCGCAAGGCGGGTTTGGAGCTCTCGAATTGCTTGTCTGTTCGCCATGTTCTGGTTTCAGGAAATTAGGGCTTGATGATTTAGCCCAGCGCGCTGATTTTGGCCATCAACTCTTCGGCTTTTACTGGCTTGGTGATGTAGTCACGCGCGCCCTGTCGCATGCCCCAAACGCGATCGGTTTCCTGATTTTTGCTGGTACACATGATGATGGGGATATCTGAGTAAAGCGGGTCACGCGAAATGGCACGGGTTAACTGAAAACCATTTTGACCCGGCATCACCACATCCATCAAAATCAGTTCTGGTTTATCTTCGGCCAGGCGACGAAAGGCGTCTTCTGCGTTCTCGGCGGTCTTCACGGAAAAACCGTTTTTACTCAGCAGGTCGGTCAGGAACATCAATTCGGTTTTTGAGTCGTCCACGACCAGAATTTTCTTGATTGTCATTGCGCTACTCCAGGTTTGGCGCTGCCCAGGTCAGTGACTGTTTGCAGCAGTTGATCTTTGGTAAAAGGTTTGGTCAGATAATCTTGCGACCCGACCATGCGGCCTCTGGCCTTGTCGAACACACCGTCTTTGGATGACAACATGACGATGGGCACAGCAGAGAACCTTGCATTGCGTTTGATGATGGCACAAGTCTGATAGCCGTCGAGCCGCGGCATCAGGATGTCACAAAAAATAAGATTGGGCTGGTAATCGTTGACTTTGGCCAGCGCATCAAAACCATCTTCCGCTAGCAGCACTTCGTGACCACCCTGCTTCAAAAAAATCTCGGCGCTGCGCCGTATGGTGTTGCTGTCATCAATAACAAGCACTTTGAGTCCGGAACTTGGAATACTCACTTCAATAACTCCTGTCGTTCTTTCATGGTCGTCTTCAGCTGTTTGCCAGATAGCCCGCGATTGCGATGTCAGGGCGAGTCACTGATAAGTCTGCCGAAGTTTGTAGTCAGATTTGAACCATTTCAAAATCTTCCTTGCGTGCGCCACACTCGGGGCAAGTCCAGTTCATGGGCACCTGCGCCCAAGGCGTGCCTGCCGCAATCCCGTCCTCGGGTGAACCTGTTGCCTCATCGTAAATCCATCCACAAATCAAACACATCCAAGTCATTCGTAAATCCCAGCTTAAGTTGCCTTCACATAGAATGCAAGGAATTGTATCGATGCAGCGTTGCTATTTCGCTCACAGGCAAAATCATCGCCTATGGCAAACCCGACCTCCCCAACTGTACCTACTCCTGAAACGTCAGCTTCCGACATTGACGATGTGCCTGTCTGCGTCATGACATTTAATGCCAGCGACCCCAGCGGAGCAGGCGGCCTGACAGCTGACATCATGGCCATTGCATCGGCGGGCGGCCACGCGCTGGCCATCGTCACGGGCGCGTATGTGCGCGACACCGCCGAAATTTTTGACCACATCAGTTTTGACGAAGAAGCCGTCAGTGAACAAGCCCGCACCGCCCTGGAAGACATGCCCGTCAGCGCCATCAAGGTCGGCTTTGTGGGTACCCCGGAGAATATCAGCGTGGTGGCCGAGATTGCGTCCGACTACGCTGAAGTCCCGTTGATTGCCTACATGCCCAGCCTGGCCTGGTGGGACGAAGACAAAATTGACAACTATCTGGATGCCTTCCGGGAACTGCTGCTACCGCAAACCACCATTCTGGTGGGTAACCATAGCAGCCTGTGGCGCTGGCTGCTGCCCGACTGGCCGGGCGAGCGCAACCCGTCGGCCAAAGACATCGCCAAAGCCGCTGCACAGTTGGGCGTGCCTTACACACTGGTCACGGGCATACCGCTTCCCGAGCAGTTCATTGACAATGCGCTGGCCACGCCGCAAGCCGTGCTGTGCAGTGAAAAGTTTGAGCGTTTTGAGGCTGTTTTTTCAGGCGCAGGCGACACGCTGTCTGCCGCGTTAGCCGCATTGCTTGCCAACGGTCAAGATTTGCAAGCGGCTACCGCCGAAGCATTGGCCTACCTGGACCAAAGCCTGAGCGCAGGCTTTCACCCCGGCATGGGTCACACCGTGCCCGACCGAATGTTTTGGGCGCAGGCGGGCGATAGCGCGGA
>JAYVPR010000238.1:0-7013 GCA_043757245.1 Polaromonas sp.
TGAAGCGCCAGTCAAAGGCGAGTGGCCAAAAGTGGCCGCTGCAACACAACTACCGCCGGCACTGGACACAGCGCTCAAAGCCAACGCCAGCAGTGGGGCCGCGCCGATTCAAGCGCCCACCCTCTCTTTGACGCTTTGGGCGGCGCTATTGGGCGCGTTGATAGGCGGCATGATTTTGAACCTGATGCCCTGCGTGTTTCCGGTGCTGGCCATCAAGGTGGTGAGTTTTGTGAAGGTGAAAGACCAGCGCACCCGCGTGGCGACCGGCTTGGCATACACCGCTGGCGTGACGTTGTCTTTCCTGGCGCTTGGTGCGCTGCTGCTGGCCTTGCGCGCGGCAGGCGAGCAACTCGGTTGGGGCTTTCAGCTGCAAAGCCCGGCAGTCGTTGCCGCTCTAGCGGTGCTGTTCACGCTGATCGGGTTAAACCTGGCGGGCCTGTTTGAATTTGGCAACTTCTTGCCCAGCCGCGTGGCCAGTTTGCAAGCCAAAAACCCAACCGTTGATTCATTTTTATCAGGTGTCCTGGCGGCGGCCATTGCATCGCCCTGCACTGCACCCTTCATGGGCGCTTCTCTCGGCTATGCAGTCGGCTTGCCCGCGGTGCAAGCCTTGGCCGTGTTTGCGGCGATTGGCTTGGGCATGGCGCTGCCCTATCTGGCAGCCAGCGCGATACCAGCAGTAGCGAAAATACTGCCGCGCCCAGGCCCGTGGATGGTGACGTTCAGGCAGTTGATGGCTTTCCCGATGTTTGCCACGGTGGTGTGGCTGGTGTGGGTGTTGGGCCAGCAAAGCGGCATTGATGGCGCCGGGGCCTTGTTAGGCCTGTTGGTCTTGATGGCACTTAGCATTTGGGCTTTGACATTGAAGGGGCGCACGCGCGCCATGATTGCTACACTTTCGATAGCTGCTTTCGCCTTGTTTATATGGTCTACAGGTAAAAATATTACCAAATTACAAGAACACAATGTTGCTGTGGTCGCCAACAGCGATGGCTGGCAGCCTTGGGAGCCAGGCAGAGTTGAGCAGATCACAGCCAGCGGCCAAAGCGTTTTTGTTGACTTCACCGCCGCCTGGTGCGTGACTTGCCAGTACAACAAAAAAACCACGCTTTCCAACGCGTTGGTACTGGCTGATTTTGAAGAGAAAAAAGTAACCTTGCTGCGCGCCGACTGGACCCGGCGCGACCCAGCCGTCACTGCAGCTCTGGCCCAGCTAGGCCGCAGTGGGGTACCGGTGTATGTGATTTACAAACCCGGCCGCGCGCCGGTGGTTTTGTCCGAAATTTTGTCGGTGGAAGATGTGCGCGCTGAGTTAGCCAAACTCTAGCAGCCGACGATTCTTAAGTCCAACAGGCTGCTAGGGACACATAACTGCACGCAGTGGGTGAACGTAGGGCTATGTCTGACCTGAGACAATCAACTATATGTACGCACCTCTTCAAAACGACACTTTTCTGCGCGCGTGTATGCGCCAAGCCACCACCCACACGCCGATTTGGCTGATGCGCCAGGCCGGCCGCTACTTGCCTGAATACAAAGCCACGCGTGCCAAAGCAGGCAGCTTCATGGGTTTGGCCACCAATACCGACTACGCAACTGAAGTGACGCTGCAACCGCTGGAGCGCTACAAGCTGGATGCTGCCATTTTGTTCAGCGATATTCTGACCGTGCCCGACGCGATGGGTCTGGGTTTGAGTTTTGCCTTGGGCGAAGGCCCCAAATTCGCTCACGTGGTGCGCGACGAAGCCGCCGTGGCCAAACTGGCGGTGCCCGACATGGCCAAGCTGCGGTATGTGTTTGATGCGGTCACGTCGATCCGCAAAGCGCTCAACGGGCGTGTGCCTTTGATCGGCTTTTCTGGCAGCCCCTGGACATTGGCTTGCTACATGGTCGAGGGCGCAGGCTCTGACGACTACCGGCTGGTTAAAACCATGCTCTACCAGCGGCCTGATTTGATGCACAAAATGCTGGCCATCAATGCCGATTCAGTGGCCCAGTATTTGAATGCACAAATCGAAGCCGGTGCGCAGGCGGTGATGATTTTTGACAGCTGGGGCGGCGTACTGGCTGATGCAGCGTTTCATGAGTTCAGTCTGGCCTACACCGCGCGGGTTTTAAGCCAGCTCAAACGCAGCCATGACGGCGTGGTCATCCCGCGCCTTGTGTTTACCAAAGGCGGCGGCTTGTGGCTGGAGGCTATGGGCCAGTTGGACTGCGAGGTGCTGGGCCTGGACTGGACGGTGAATTTGGGCAAGGCGCGCGCGCAAGTCGGCACCAACCACACATCCGCAAGCAACGCGAAAGCGTTGCAGGGCAACCTGGACCCCAACGTGTTGTTCGCCAACCCAACCCAAGTCGAGGCGGAGGCCGTGAAGGTGCTGGACAGCTTTGGCCTGCCGCATCTGGACACAAAAACCACCGGCCCAACGCATATTTTTAACCTCGGTCACGGCATCAGCCAGTTCACACCGCCTGAAAATGTCGAAGTGCTGGTCAACGCAGTGCATGCTCACTCTCGCAAAATGCGTGTTGTTGCGGCTTGAGCTGCTACCTATTTGTGACCAGGTAGAACTTGTATGTGTTTTTCGGCCCTTGCTAGCACAAAAAAAAGCTCGGGCGCTGCGACTTATGCACAAAATTTGTGCTGCGGTGCAGTAAGAAAATGCCTACAAGCCAATAACAGCTATCAAACCAATAGCGGAGCTAAGTTATTGATTCATATAGCTTTCTTAAATTGCTTTTTTTACAGGCAATCTAGCGAAAGCCTTGATTTACAAGGCCTTCAGCCGTACAAGGGTAATCTATCAACAAAGTTATCCACAGAAAAGTCGAATATCTTCAAAGCGTCTTTAAATCAAGCACTTAGCGCGTTATTCGCATGTGTTGGGCAAACTATGGCACCTATGGCACCTATGGCACCTATTTCACATATTTTTCAACCAGCCATATGACCTGCTGGCTTCAAGTGGTGGTGGCCGCCCCGGCTTACAGCGCCATCGCCGGGCCACTGACTTACCGAAGTGAGTTACCACTAGCGCCAGGTGCGCTGGTGCGCGTTCCTTTGGGCAAACGCGAGGTGTTGGGCGTGGTGTGGGGCAACGCGGTTGATAGCGGCGATTTGCTAGAAATACAAACCAAAAGCATCGCTGGCATGCTGGGTAGCCTGGCGCCTTTGAGCGCCAACTGGCGGGCGCTGGTCAGCTTTACCGCGAGTTACTACCAGCGCTCCTTGGGTGAGGTGGCCCTGGCCGCGCTGCCGCCACAACTGCGCGAGTTGACAGGCGTGCAACTAGCCCGCCGACTCAAGCGGCCCACCCTGGATACCAGTCATTCAGAAAATGCTATTGATTTAGTAGCTGCCAGCCCACAGCAACATGCGGTTCTGGCCGAATTTGATGCTGAAAACAGTGCCAGAAAGAGGCCCGCCCTGCTGTTTGGTGCTACAGGAAGCGGTAAAACCGAGGTGTATTTGCGTCTGGCAGCCAAGGTATTGGCGCAAGACCCCGAAGCCCAGGTGCTGGTGATGGTGCCCGAGATCAACCTCACGCCGCAGCTTCAGTCCAGGTTTGAAACCCGGTTTAGGCATTTGGGGCTGGAGCGCGTGGTGGCCATGCACAGCGGCCTCACGCCTGCCCAGCGGCTAAAAAGCTGGCTGGCAGCTCATTCAGGTAGCGCCCGTTTGATTTTGGGTACGCGCATGGCGGTGCTGGCCTCCATGCCAAACCTCAAGCTGATTGTGGTCGATGAAGAACACGACCCCAGCTACAAGCAGCAAGAAGGCGCACGTTATTCCGCCCGGGACTTGGCGGTGTACCGCGCCAGCATCGAGGCCGATTGCCGCGTACTGCTCGGGTCAGCCACGCCGTCGCTGGAGAGCTGGCAAGCGACGATTTTAGGCAAATACCAATTGCTGACGATGGATGAACGGATTGGCGCATTCGCAGATTCAAGTGGTTTGCCCACTGTCAGGGGCATCGACATGAACCACCAGCCCAAGCATTGCGTGATTGCCCCGGCCCTTGTCAAAGCGATTGAAGAGCGCATTGCACGCGGCGAACAATCGCTGATCTTTCTCAACCGCCGGGGCTACGCTCCCGTGCTGGCCTGCCACGACTGCGGCTGGAAGAGCGAATGCCCGCACTGCAGCGCCTACCGGGTTTTTCACAAAATTGACCGCAGCCTGCGCTGCCACCATTGCGGCTTTACCGAGCGCGTGCCGCGTGCCTGCCCGGCCTGCGGCAACATCGACATCGCCCCCGTCGGGCGCGGTACCGAGCGGCTTGAAGAACACCTGGCCGAGCTGCTGACCAACATCAAACGACCCGACGGCGGCGCGGTGCGTATTGCGCGTATCGATGCTGACAGCACACGGCTCAAAGGCGCTTTGCAACAACAACTCGCCAGCGTACACGCAGGCGAAATCGATGTGTTGGTGGGCACACAAATGATTGCCAAAGGCCATGACTTCAGGCACATCACGCTGGTGGCGGCAATTAACCCCGACGGCGCCTTGTTTTCAAGCGACTTTCGCGCGCCCGAGCGTTTGTTCAGCCTGCTGATGCAAGCTGGCGGACGCGCCGGGCGCGACGCTGCCCGCAGCGGGCAAAGCGAGATGTGGGTGCAAACCTTTCACCCACAGCATCCCTTGTTTGCCGCCCTGAAAACGCACGACTACCCCAAGTTTGCAAGCCAGCAGCTGGAAGAACGAAAAGCCGCAGGCCTGTCACCGTTCGGCTTTTCTGCCCTGGTGCGCGCCGACGCCAAAGCGCAAGACGTGGCACAGGGTTTTCTAAACGCAGCCATTGCAGCGGCTTTGGCAGCTGGGTTAGAAGGCCACGACCGGATAACAGCCTACCCAGCCGTCCCCATGACCATCCAGCGCGTCGCGAACATCGAGCGCGCACAAATGCTGGTGGAGAGTGCATCCCGCACCGCCCTGCAACGCTTTTTAGCCGCCTGGCAACCGGTGTTGTTTGAGACGCGAAAGCAAAGCGATTTTAAAAGCTTGATTCGCTGGGCAATTGATGTGGATCCGCTGGCTATTTGAGGCGAGCTTGAGATATTTGACGTGATACAGCGCTTTGTTTATACTCAATTTAATAACTTTAATAACTTTAATAACTTTTCATAAATTCAGTAAAGCAAATATAAATTGAATCCCATCACCAATCCTTACACGCCCGGCGCTGGCACACCGCCCAGAGAGTTGGCGGGTCGGGACGACCTGCGCAACAAGGTCAGGATCTGCCTGGAACGGCTCAAAATCGGCAACTCGGCTAAGAGCGTCATCATGGTTGGCTTGCGCGGGGTAGGCAAAACGGTATTGCTAGACAAAATGCGCTTGGATGCAGAGGCCAGCGGCATCTACACCGTTCGCATTGAGGTGCCTGAAAACAAGTCCTTGCCCGCAGTGATTGCGCCGGCCCTCAGACTTGCTCTGCTCAGACTAAGCAAAGTGGAGGCAGCCAAGGTTTTTGCCCAAAGGGGCTTGCGCGCACTTGCGGGGTTGGCAAAGTCGCTTAAGCTGAAATACCAAGACATCGAAGTCGGGCTTGATTTTGAGGTTGAGCCAGGCTTGGCCGACAACGGCGACCTGGAGGTTGATCTGGCCACCTTGTTTGTGGAGTCTGGCACAGCCGCCAAAAAAGCGGGTACGGTTTTAGTGCTTTTCATCGATGAGCTGCAGTACATCAAACAAGACCAATTTGCCGCGCTGATTTCAGCCCTTCACAGTTGTGCCCAACAAAACTTGCCACTGGCTGTGGTGGGCGCGGGGCTGCCGCAATTACTCAGCATTGCGGGCGAAGCCAAGTCTTATTCAGAGCGACTGTTTGACTACCCCGTCGTTGACAAACTGGCGCCCCAACCAGCCACGGACGTTATTCGCAAGCCAGCTCTAGCGTTGGGCGTATCTTTTGACGACGACGCAGTAGACGAGATCATCAAAAAAACCGATGGCTACCCGTACTTTTTGCAAGAGTGGGGTAAACATGCCTGGGACTTGGCGCGCCAGTCACCCATCACTAAAGCCGACGTATTGGAGGCAACGCAGTTGACCATTGCAACCTTGGACGAGAGCTTTTTTAAAGTACGCCTGGAGCGCACCACACCGTCAGAGCGACGCTACCTTAAAGCCATGGCCGATCTGGGTGCTGGCCCGCATCGGTCTGGAGACATTGCGCAACAGCTAAGAAAACAAGCTTCATCGCTTGGCCCAGTACGCGCTAGCTTGATTGCAAAAGGAATCTTGTGGAGCCCCAGCCACGGCGACACGGCTTTTACCGTGCCGCTCTTTCATTTGTATTTACTCAGGACGCTGAAGGACTAGCTTTTGACCAGCTGATCCTGCCCTGCTGGGGAATTACTTTAGGACGCGCTGCACACATCGCATGGAGTGATGCCGAGCACCCTTAGGTCTGTTGGTGATCGGAAGCGCGAATCAGCCCGCATCAAACCAGCAACGCCACAGCCCCAGAAAAAGTAAAAAATGCCAACACCGTTGACAGCAAAATAATCCGTGCAATGCGGCCGCTATCGGCGTTAAAACGCTCGGCCAGCAAAGCCACGTTACTGGCGCTTGGCAGCGCCGCTACCAGCACCACCACTGTCAACGCAAAACGGTCTAACGGCAGACCCAGGTGGATGGCTGTCAAGCCCATGAGCAGCAGGAGCAGGGGGTGCAGCACCAGCTTGATCAGCACCACAGGCAGGTAGTCACCCAACGGTGTGCCGCGGGGGCTGTTGGCTTGCGACCGGGCCAGTACCGCGCCAATCGTGAACAGCGCCACGGGGGATGCGGCATCGGCCAGCAAACCGATGGTCTGCATCACGGGCAAAGGCAGCGTGAACTGAAATGCAGAAGCGACCGCTCCGCCCAAAATAGCCCACGGCATCGGATTTATGACGGCACCTTTAAGCGCATTTTTAGCCGCCACACTTGCACCATGGCTGTCGGCTGCGTCAAGGCGCGACAGCGCAATGCACAACGAACTGGTCACCACCAGGTCAACCAC
>JAYVPR010000239.1:0-6996 GCA_043757245.1 Polaromonas sp.
CACGCTGGTACCGAGCAGCACACCGTAGCGCACTGCGTTGTCATGTTTGTAGCTGATGAGCTTCACGTTTAAAACTTTCTTGGATGGGTTAAAAAATCAGAAAAAATCAATCTACTTTGGCGCCGGTTTGCTTGACCACTTTTTCCCATTTTTTAGATTCAAGAAAGATGTAGTTCTTCACAGACATGCGGTCCATTCGGACGCTCTCCAGCGACTGTGCGGCAAAAACATCCTGGACACTCTTGTAAAGAGCAATTTTGTTGAGTTCGCTGTTCAATTTGTCCAGCACATCAGCTGGCGTGCCAGGGGGCGCAAACAGCCCAAACCAGGTGTTGGCTTCAAAATCTTTGTAGCCCAGTTCTGCCACGGTTGGCACATCAGGGAGAGCGCTGCTGCGCTTTTGGCTGGTCACAGCCAATGCGCGCACCTTACCGCTTTTGGCCAACTGCACAACTGGCGGCACCGACGTACTGCCCACCGGGACTTGTCCGCTCAAAACCGCATTGACAGCTGTGGCAGGTGCGTAGGGAATGTGCTGAATGTCAGACTTGACCAAATTGCGAAAGAACATTTCAGCACCCAGATGCGTGGTGGTGCCATTGCCTGATGAGGCGTAACTGAGCTTTTCTTTTTTGCTCAACGCGACCAGTTCAGCCAGCGTCTTGGCCTTGACATCCGGGTGTACAAAAAAGATGTTGGGCGACACACCGGTAATGGCCACCGCTTCCAGGTCCTTGTTCACGTCATACCCCGCATTTGCATACAGGCTGGGGTTAACAGCAATCGCCACGCTGTGCATGAGCAACGTGTAGCCGTCGCTAGGCTGCTTGCTGACAAAGGTGGTGGCAATATTGCCGCTGGCACCCGGCCGGTTTTCAACAACGAACGACTGCCCCAACGCCACTGACAGCTGCTGAGCCATCAAACGCGTCAAGGTATCGGTTGAGCTGCCGGGTGGAAAGGCCACCACAATTTTGACGCTCTTGTCAGGATAAGCAGCTAGCGCCATACCCGCCGTTAAAGCCAAACCAGCACCCCACAACAATGAACGACGTTTCATGTTTGCACCTCAAAATGTAAATGATCAACAAATCAATATTAATCGATAAAAAATACTTTAGACAAAAACATCGATTAGTAAAATCCCTGTGTCGGAGGCTCACGATGGGATAACGCCTGGGTTGCGTGTGGTTTTTTTAGAGCAGATGCCTATGACAGTCGATGCGTTTGCTACTAAATAAATAGCTGAATGCGCCCGATTCTATTGGATTAAAGGCTTATAAGTGTGATAAGTGGCTTTAGCCCAATAGAATAGGGGGCAAGCAGCTATTAAATATGCAGCAATCGCGTTTGATCAAACCCGCTCAAGCACCAGCGCAATGCCCTGCCCCACGCCAATGCACATGGTGCACAGGGCGTAGCGGCCACCCGTGCGGTGCAGCTGGTTGATGGCTGTGGTGGCTAGGCGCGCGCCTGATGCGCCTAGGGGGTGACCCAGCGCTATGGCACCGCCGTTGGGGTTGACACGCGGGTCGTTGTCTTGCAGGCCCAGCAGGCGCAACACAGCCAGGCCTTGCGCAGCAAAGGCTTCGTTGAGCTCGATCACGTCCATCTGCGCGAGCGTCAAACCAGTCAGTGCCAGCACTTTTTGCGTCGCAGGCGCAGGGCCAATGCCCATGATGCGCGGCGCAACGCCAGCGGTTGCCATGCCGACGATGCGGGCACGCGGCGTCAGTCCATTTTTGGCCGCACTGGCTTCATCAGCCAGCAGCAGCGCGCAAGCACCGTCATTCACACCAGATGCATTGCCTGCTGTCACGCTGCCATCGGGCCGCACGGCACCTTTTAGCTTGGCGAGTGCTTCCATGCTGGTTTCACGCGGGTGCTCGTCTTTGCTCACCACAACAGCATCACCCTTCTTTTGCGGAATGGTGACGGGCGTGATTTCCGCATCAAAGTAGCCGGATTTTTGTGCCGCCACAGCCTTAAGTTGTGAAGCAAGCGCCATCTTGTCCTGGTCTTCGCGGCTGATGTTGTAGTCTTTGGCCACGTTTTCGGCAGTCTCGGGCATCGCATCTACGCCGTACTTTTCTTTCATCAGCTTGTTCACAAAACGCCAGCCAATGGTCGTGTCATACATCTGCGCGGCACGGCTGAAGGCGCTTTCGGCCTTGCCCATCACAAACGGTGCGCGGCTCATGCTTTCAACCCCACCCGCTATCATCATAGTAGCTTCACCCGATTTAATAGCGCGGGCTGCTGTGCCTATTGCGTCCAGGCCAGAGCCGCACAGGCGGTTGATGGTTGCACCGGGTAATTCCATCGGCAGCCCGGCCAGCAGCGTGGCCATGTGGGCAACATTGCGGTTGTCTTCACCGGCCTGGTTAACGCAGCCGTAAATCACATCCGTCACGGCCAGCCAGTCCACATTCGGGTTGCGAGCCATCAGCGCTTTGAGCGGAATCGCGCCCAAGTCGTCGGTGCGCACACTGCTGAGCGCACCGCCGTAACGGCCAAAAGGCGTGCGGATGGCGTCACAAATAAAGGCTTGGTTCATATTGATATTTCCTGCAAAAAAATGGCGGTTTAAATTGATATTTTGAGACCCACGAGCTTTTCAAGCTCGGCGTGCTCAAGCCCGTCTACCTTGTCAATCAGTTTGAGGCCTTGTGGCGTGCAAGCCAGTGTGGCCAGCTCTGAATAAATGCGTTTGACGCAGCCAATGCCGGTCAGCGGGTAGCTGCATTGTTCAACCACCTTGCTCACGCCTTGCTTGGTCAGCAAATCCATCATCACCCAGGTTTGCTTGGCACCAATGGCCAGGTCCATCGCGCCGCCGACCGCCGGGATTGAACCCGGCTCGCCGGTGCTCCAGTTGGCTAGGTCGCCGGTGCTGGAGACCTGAAATGCGCCCAGCACACAGATGTCCAGATGGCCGCCGCGCATCATCGCAAAGCTGTCAGCATGGTGAAAAAAAGATCCTCCCTTGAGCAGCGTCACGGGTTGCTTGCCCGCGTTGATGAGGTCGTAGTCTTCGTCACCCGCAGCAGGTGCAGGACCCATGCCGAGAATGCCGTTTTCACTGTGCAGCAGCACCTCTCTCGTGGCAGGAATGTGGTTGGCCACCAGCGTGGGCATGCCGATGCCCAGATTGACGGTGGCACCCTCGGGGATGTCTTGGGCGACGCGCGCGGCTAGCTGATCTTTGGTTCGTTTTTGATAGCTCATGATCAGGCTGCCTTTTTCAAACCACCGGCCGGCGTTGCCACCCGGTCAATTTTGACAACCGCATGCACAAAAATGCCCGGCGTCACGATGTGCTCGGGGTTCAGCGCTCCCAGCTCAAGCACCTCATGCACGGTCGCCACGGTTTTTTTGGCGGCGGTGGCCATCACCGGGCCAAAGTTGCGCGCTGCCTTGCGGTAGGTCAGGTTGCCCCAGCGGTCACCCTGCTCGGCTTTGATCAGCGCGACATCGCCATAAATCGGCATTTCGAGCACGTAATGTTTGCCGTTGATTTCACGCGTTTCCTTCAGGCTGCCATCTGCGTTTTTAGCCAGCTCGGTGCCATATCCGGTGGGTGAAAAGAAAGCGCCGATGCCTGCGCCCGCAGCCCTGATGCGCTCGGCCAGGTTGCCTTGCGGCACCAGTTCCAGCTCTAGCTTGCCACTGCGGTACAGGCCATCAAACACGTAGCTGTCGGCCTGGCGCGGAAAGCTGCAAATCACTTTGCGTACCCTGCCAGCTTTGAGCAGCGCCGCCAGGCCTGCCTCCGCATTGCCCGCGTTGTTGTTGACGACCGTCAGGTCTTTGGCACCTTGTGCAATCAGCCCGTCAATCAGCTCGTCAGGTATGCCCGCCGTACCAAAGCCGCCAATTAAAACAACAGCGCCGTCTTTCACGTCCGCCAGCGCATCAGCGACCGAGCGGACAATTTTGTTGATCATGCTTGTCAATCTCCAACACACCAATGGACAGCACAACGGTCCATCAGCGTTATTTCTGCTTGTGTTAAATCTACAGAAATAATAGCCTACACACGCTGGCCAGGCCCGGAACAAGCCAACGCTGCAAATACTTTAGAGACTCGCACGAAACTTGTCTGTAGGACAGCACGGCCGTTTTAACCACAGGACATTCACGTGATATTCTTTAACCATGTTCACGCCTTCCCAAGCCGATGTCCGGCGTTTTTTTTGCGATGTTTACGCAAAATCCCAATCCAGCCAACCCATGCAAGCGATTGAGACCATCGCCAGCCAGTGGCTGGCAGAACACCCCGAATACCATGCCGACTTTGCAGATGTAAACGCTGCGCTTGAAAAAATGTACGACATAGAAGGCGGCAAGACCAATCCGTTTTTGCACCTGTCCATGCACCTGTCCATCAGCGAACAGTGCTCCATCGACCAGCCGCGCGGCATCCGTCAGGCGGTGGAACTGCTGACGGCCAAGCGCGATTCATTGCATGACGCACACCATGAAGCAATGGATTGCCTGGGCCAGATGGTTTGGGAAAGCCAGCGTGCAGGCAAGCCGCCCGACGGCGCTGCGTATATCGACTGCGTGCAGCGCAGGGCAACGCGAGACTGACTATTGATGACTATTGATGACTATTGGTTGATTCAGACGTAAAAAAGCCGCTGAAATAGCGGCTTTTTTAATTCGAGCTTTTGATCAGCGAAATCGGCTTTGCGGCACGGTTTTCAAATCGCCTTCAAGTGACGACAAATAATTGGCCATCAGTTTCAGTTCAGCATTGGTGTACTGCTTGACCATACCCGCCATGATGGCATTGTTACGACCCACTTTCGCATTCTTTTCAACTTTGTAGGCCTTCAAAGCAACCAGCAGATAGTCAGCATGCTGGCCGCCCAGCTTGGGATAGGATGGATCGATGGGCTTGCTGAAATTGGCGCCGTGACATGCCGAACAATTGGCCTTGGCCAGCAGCGCTTGCACTGGCGCATTCGGCTCTTTGGATGGCTTTTCTGCCAATGGCTTCGCATCTGCTGCTACACCGCTAGCGCTGTAATAAGCAGCCAAGTCGGCGATGTCCTGGTCAGACAGTGTCTCGGCAATGCCGCGCATGGTGGGGTGCTTGCGATCGCCTTTTTTGTAGGCGTTGAGCGAAGACACAATGTATTTGGCAGACTGCCCGGAAATCATCGGGACTTTATGAATCTCGGGAAAGCTGGCTTGGTAGCCTTGAATGCCGTGGCAACCAGAGCACATGGTGTTTTTGCTTTGGCCCGCTTTGGCATCGCCCTGGATGTCCTGGGCAAAGGCGGCAACCGTCACAAATGAGACAGCAAGGACAGAAATCTTGATTAACAGCTTATTCATTTTGCGCGCACAATTGGATGAAAATTCAGGTGGAAACGGTTGTCTTGTTTAGTCCCGGATTATATCTGTGCCAATGGCTGGCTTGGTTCAGGCACTTCATAAAACACACCCAACCCGTTTTTCAATCTACTCTTTGCCTCTCAAACTGACTCAAACATGAAATTTCAAGGCTCCAAAAACTACGTCGCCACACAAGACCTGATGCTGGCTGTGAATGCTGCCGCCACGCTCAAAAAACCGCTGCTGGTCAAAGGCGAACCGGGCACAGGCAAAACCATGCTGGCAGAAGAGGTGGCTGAAGCCATGGGCATGCCGCTGTTGCAATGGCACATCAAGTCGACCACCAAGGCACAGCAAGGGCTGTATGAATACGATGCTGTGTCACGTCTGCGGGACTCGCAGCTGTCAACCATTGAAGGTGGCGAGAAAGTCAAAAACATTCACAACTACATCGTCAAGGGTGTGCTGTGGCAGGCCTTCACGTCTGAAACGCCAGTGGCGCTGTTGATTGATGAAATTGACAAGGCCGACATTGAATTCCCAAACGACTTGCTGCGGGAAATTGACCGCATGGAGTTTTATGTCTACGAGACGCGAGAACTCATCAAGGCCAAGCACAGGCCGCTGGTATTCATCACCTCCAACAATGAAAAAGAGCTGCCCGATGCGTTTTTGCGCCGCTGCTTTTTTCACTACATCAAGTTCCCTGATGCGGACACCATGCGGCAAATTGTGGATGTGCACTTCCCGGGTTTGAAAAAAGAACTGCTGGCTGCGGCCATGAAAACGTTTTACGACGTACGCAACCTGCCAGGCCTGAAAAAGAAACCATCGACCAGCGAGCTGTTGGACTGGCTCAAACTGCTGATGGCTGAGGACATTCCGCTGGAGGCACTGCAAAGCAAGGACGACAAAGTAGCCGTGCCGCCTCTGGTTGGGGCATTGCTTAAAAATGAGCAAGACGTGAGCTTGTTTGAAAAGCTGGTGTTTATGCAGCGCAACAACCGATAAGCAACCGAAAAATAACCGTTTGAAAAAGAAAATCATGAATTCAAAATCATTGTTGATGGACGGCCTGGCAGATGCTGTCGGTTTTATCGGTGGCTCGCTGATGGCGTTTTGGTTTGGCCACTTGTTGGGTTTAAATATTTTTGACGCGGGTTACAGCAACAGCACGATTTTTGCCATTGTGATGGTGGGCATAGGCGGCGGGTTGGGCTTGCAAGTAGCGCGCCGCGTGCGGGCTACGCAACGTGCAAAACAGGCCAAAGACGCTGAAGAAGAAAACTGAAATGGCTTTTGTTGAACCCGTCGTGCTTGAGTCGCGCAATGTGCGTTTGTTGCCATTGCGCCTTGAACACGAAGAAGGCCTTCGGACGGCTGCCAGCGATGGCCAGCTGTGGACGCTGCGCGTGACCTCTGTACCTGAGCCTGAAGAATCTCTGGCCTATATCAAAACAGCGCTTCAAACAGACAATCGTTTTGCCTTTGCGGTGACGGATGCCACCAGCGGCGAGGTGCTTGGCACCAGCAGCTATCACGACATCTTGCCAGCGGTAAAACGCGTGGAGATTGGCTACACCTGGTACGCAGCGCGCTGCCAGCGCACGCACGTCAACTCCACCTGCAAATTGCTGCTGATGACGCATG
>JAYVPR010000240.1:0-6971 GCA_043757245.1 Polaromonas sp.
ATTTGCAGGCCAATAGCCCGGCTATTGGTCAAAAAGACGGTGAAAAATAGATCGCTGCGGTCGGATTGCAGCCGATGACCCGATAGTCCGACAGGCTCCAAGCCCTTGCGGTTCAGTACCGTCAATTTGCCACGGCTGTAACTGATAAGCCCGTTTCGCTGCAAAGTACCCGCTGCCGTAGTAACGCCGACCCGGCGCACACCCAGCATGTAAGCTAAAAACTCTTGCGTCACGTCAAAACTGCTGGTTTGCGAGCGATCCTGGCTCATCAGAAGCCAGCGCGCAAGGCGTGGGCCAATCTGGTGAAAGCGCACGCACGCCGTTGACTCGGCCAGTTGCGACATCAGTACGTACAAGTATTGGACTACATTTTTGCGTCAGCTAGGGCGTTGAACTGGTAGCAAACGGTCGTACTTCTTTTTGACCACTGAGTAGCATTCGCAGACGCGCATCTCCAGACCTGGCCTGTCCAGCACGGTGATGTGACCCCGGTTATATTTGATAAGGGCTGCGTTTTGCAGCTTATTAGCCCCTTCGGTCACACCCTCCCGGCGCACGCCCAACATGTTGGCAATTAGCTCTTGCGTCATGACCAGCTCGGTGCCTTCCAGCCTGTCCAGGCTCACCAGCAGCCAGCGGCACAACTGCTGGTCCAGTGTGTGGTGTCGGTTACACACTGCAGTTTGCGACATTTGCGTAATCAACGCCTGGGTGTAGCGCAGCAGGAGGTGCTGCACAGGACCGCCTTGGTTGAACTCCTGTTGCATGACCTTGGCTGTCAGCCGAAAGCCGTGACCCGCGCTTTGCACAACTGCCCGGCTGGGGGTAGAACCGCCGCCCATAAAGAGCGACACCCCCACCAAACCCTCATTGCCCACCACCGCAATTTCTGCTGACGCGCCGTTTTCCAGCACATACAGCAACGAGATGATGGCCGTCGTTGGAAAGTAGATGTGGCCAAGGACTGCACCAGACTCGTACAGCACATGACCCAACGGCAGTTCTACCGATTCAAGTTCTGGCAACCAGCGCCGCCACTCTGCACCGGGTAATGCAGCCAGCAAGTGGTTTTTCCTGGGGTCAGCGGCTTGGGTTTTGGCAGTAAGCATAATTTTTCCCTGATTTTTTTCTTCCTTGGCAGCAACAGTTCAAATGCTGTTTTGACTAGATCGATACGCACAATTGAAACCAAATATTACGTTCGTTATCAAAAATAGTGTAAGAATAAATCACTAAAAAAACGTAGGACACCAGCCCGCTATCACGCAGCTGGGCGATGGTTAGCTGCTAATGAAAGTCTCGGCTTTCAGTATTAAGTCGCCCGAGCAGATGTGTCAAGTCCTCCAGTCGGGATGCAATAATTCCGTTTCCAGATCGATACGACATTAGGCGCGAAGCCGCAGACGGTGCTATAACGGCCAAGGAGAAGCAACAACATGTCGGATTGATATGGAAATGGAATAAGGTTGCGCACCACACCGAATCCAACTTGCGCGCCCTCCTCTTCACTGCGCTGCCAGATGCCATGAACGGCTAACAGGCGTGCATGCAGTAGCCAGGGCATTGACCTCTACCGCACCTATTGATCCGGCCTTGTGAAGTCTGAATTCCTTTATCCGTTCGCCCTGAGCTTGGTCGTTGGGTTTCCCTGTGCTAGCCAGGCTTCGACAGGCTCAGCCCGAACGGAAACTCAATACGTCATCGGACCGGAACAATAGCTGGGCGCGCAGGCACAAGTCTTCTACCGTTGCAAACGGTCCTCTTGCTCTGGCAGCCAGAATACGATCAACGGTTTTTTCGCTCAGGCCGCTGACCAGCCACAGGCCAAGGCGAATGGCGGGGTAGGTTACCTCTAACGGATTGGCACGGAGCCTTAAATACGGGTGCACCATGCCACCCTGAATCGGGCCGGGCCGCACGATGGCAACCTCCACCACCGGATCGTAAAAGCAGCGCGAAGTGACTGCCAGCGAATGCTGTGCACGGGGGCTGGCAGGGCTTGCTGGTTCAGGCGCTCCATGACGAGGCGCGACACATGCCGCAAATCCTGGGCCGGGTTGGCGGTGCGTACCACCAACTCGCCAGTCGCTGGGCCATCTCGCCGCTTGTCGAGGTACCAGGTGAGCTTTAGGGCATGCAGCTTCAGCTTTTCATCAAACTGCTCGGGTAGCTGTAGCCATGTGTAGCTGTCGGGCAGCACGCCGCGAGCCCTGTCAAGCGCATTCAGCAGCGGCGCGCCAAATCGTCTGGCTGGCAGCTAAAAAAGCTGCTAGGAGCCTGGGCGGCAGAAAGGACGTCGGCTGCAAATTGACCGCAGCGGTCTATTTTTCGCCAATTTCTTGCCCAATATCCAGATATTAAGCGGCGAAATCGTCAAAACCTTGGCCGTCGCTGGGGACGATTCATGCTGCGCCCCAGCGCCCCCAGTGGCCTGAAAACAAACAACAGCTTGTGATGGGTATGCGCCGCTATTTGCAAACGGCGCAAGTGGGCGCTGCGCACATCAGGCGGCCAGGCGATGACCGCCCCTATTCTTGCTGGCCCGTGTACGGCTGTATGGATAGCCCGTATTTATTCATATACAGTTTATTCACCTTACATCGCCTGATTTGAGGATGCACACAATCCCCTTTTTGACCACCATTACAGGCCTTGGGGCGCTATCCTTTTTTCAAGCGAGATAATTCGGTGATGAATCCTTTGCTTTCCAAACTGCAGCCCTACCCGTTTGAGCGGCTACGCGCGCTACATGCGGGCATCACGCCCAACCCTGCTTACCCACCCATCAGCCTGGGCATTGGCGAGCCGCGCCACGCCACACCGCAGCTGATCAAAGACGCATTAACGGGCAGCCTCGCAGGCCTCGCAAGCTACCCCGGCACGTTGGGTGAGCCCAAGTTGCGCGAAACCATAAGTGACTGGCTAAAACGCCGCTATGACTTGAAGGTTGATGCAGCCACGCAGATATTGCCTGTCAACGGTTCGCGCGAGGCGTTGTTTGCCTTGGCGCAAACGGTGATTGACCCTGCCAAAACGGACGCTACCGTGATTTGCCCGAATCCGTTTTATCAAATTTACGAAGGTGCTGCGCTTTTGGCTGGAGCCAGCGTGTACTTTGCACCCAGCGATGCAAGTCGTAACTTTGCGGTCGATTACTCAGGCGTGCCCGATACCGTGTGGGCGAAAACGCAGTTGCTGTTTGTCTGCTCACCGGGCAACCCGGCAGGGGCAGTCATGACATTGGCTGAATGGAAGCTGCTGTTTGACTTGAGCGACCGCTACGGTTTTGTGATTGCCTCAGACGAGTGCTACAGCGAGATTTATTTCAGAGACGAGCCGCCATTGGGCGGCTTGCAGGCCGCAGTCCAGCTAGGCAGGCACGACTTTAAAAACCTGATCGCCATGACCAGTCTGTCAAAGCGCAGCAATGTGCCCGGCCTGCGCAGCGGCTTTGTGGCCGGGGACGCAGCGCTTATCAAGCCGTTTTTACTGTACCGCACCTACCACGGTAGCGCCATGAGCCCCATCGTGCAGGCGGCCAGCATGGCGGCTTGGTCAGACGAGGCGCATGTGGTCGATAACCGCAGCAAATACCGCGCTAAATTTGCCCAGGTCACTCCCCTGCTATCAGCGGTGATGGACGTGGCTTTGCCCGATGCCGGGTTTTACCTTTGGGCTGGTGTGCCTACAGTCTTCAAAGGCAATGACGAAACCTTTTCACGTGACTTGCTGGCTGCCTACAATGTGGTGGTTTTACCGGGAAGCTATCTGGCACGAACGGCACAAGACCACAACCCCGGTGCGGGCAGAATACGCATGGCGCTGGTGGCTGAAACCACTGAATGCGTGGAAGCGGCCCGAAGAATTGTTCAATTTATCCAATCCAAAGACTAAAAACTTCTCATGACACAAGACAACACCCAACTCGAAGCCTTGATCAACGCCGCCTGGGAAGACCGTGCCAACCTGGCCGCCAAGTCTGCCCCGCAAGACATTCGGGACGCAGTAGACAACACCATCACCCAGCTTAACAACGGCAGCATTCGTGTGGCCACCCGTCAGGCAGTAGGCCAGTGGACGGTACACCAGTGGATTAAAAAGGCCGTGTTACTTAGCTTCAAGCTCAATGACAACGAACTGATGCGGGCAGGTGAGTTGGGCTTTTTTGACAAGGTCAAAACCAAATTTAGCCACCTGAGCGAAGCCGAAATGCGGGAAACCGGCATCCGTGTGGTGCCGCCCGCAGTGGCACGGCGCGGCAGCTACATCGCCAAGGGTGCGATTTTGATGCCGAGCTATGTGAACATTGGCGCGTATGTGGATGAAGGCACGATGGTTGACACCTGGGCTGCGGTAGGTTCGTGCGCACAAATCGGCAAAAACGTGCATTTATCGGGCGGTGTTGGCATTGGCGGCGTGCTGGAGCCGATGCAGGCCAACCCGACCATCATTGAAGACAACTGCTTTATCGGCGCCCGCTCCGAGGTGGTCGAGGGCGTGATTGTGGAAGAAAACTCGGTGCTGTCGATGGGGGTGTACATCGGCCAGAGCACCCCCATTTATGACCGCGAAACAGATACGGTGAGCTACGGCCGCGTGCCAGCGGGCTCGGTGGTGGTGTCTGGCAACATGCCCAAGGCGGGCGGCAAGTATTCACTGTATTGCGCAGTGATTGTGAAGAAAGTTGACGCTAAAACGCGCGCCACAACGAGTTTGAACGACTTGCTCAGGGATTAAGCGTTGACGCCTAAAAGGGGAGAAATGATGAGCACGATGGAACGAATTTTGCGGCTGATGGCGGACAAAAAAGCATCGGACGTGTATCTTTCAGCGCACTCCCCTGCCCTGATCAAAATTAATGGCCAGGCGCTGCCCATCAACAGCCAGGTGTTGCCGCCCGATGCGCCACTCAATTTACTGGCTGAAGTGCTGCCGCCCGACCGCATCGAAGAGTTAAAAGAACTGGGCGAGCTGAACATGGCTTTGCCGTTTGAAGGGGTTGGCAACTTTCGTATCAGCGGCTTCAGGCAACGTGGCAGCTATGCCGCTGTCATTCGTTTTATTCCGAGAGAAATCCCGCCGCTTGAATCGCTAAACGTACCACCAATTCTGGCCGATCTGATCATGGAAAAGCGTGGTCTCATTCTGATGGTGGGCGCTACTGGCGCCGGTAAAAGTACCACCCTGGCGGCCATGATGGACCACCGCAACGCCACCACGCTGGGCCACATTCTCACGATTGAAGACCCGGTTGAGTTCATCTTCACGAATAAAAAATCAGTCGTTAATCAGCGCGAGGTTGGCACTGACACCCAGTCGATACAGATGGCGCTTAAAAACGCCCTGCGCCAAGCACCTGATGTGATTTTGATTGGTGAAATCCGCGACCGCGAAACCATGTCGGCTGCAATTGCGTATGCCCAGTCGGGTCACCTTTGTCTGGCCACCATGCACGCCAACAACAGCTACCAGGCACTCAACCGCATTTTGAGCTTTTACCCAGTCGAGGTGCGCAGCACCATGCTGGGTGACCTGGCCGCAGCCATAAAGGCCATCCTATCGCAGCGCCTGCTGCGCACTGTTGCGGGTGGCCGCACGCCGGCCGTCGAGGTGATGCTGAACACCAAATTAATTTCCGAATTGATTGAAAAAGGCGATTTTTCAGGCGTAAAAGAAGCGATGGAAAAATCCATGGCCGAAGGCTCACAAACCTTTGAACTCGACATTGCCAAGCTGATTGCCGAAAACACCGTGACCCGCAAGGAAGGCCTGCTGCATGCGGACTCACCGACCAACCTGATGTGGCGACTTGAAAACGACTTTCATGCCGCAGCAAAAGCCGCTGCCGAGCCAGAAGAAGATCCGGATGACGAACCGTCGTTTACCGAGATCACGCTGGACGTACGCAACGAGCCCGCCAGCTCAAAATACGGCACTACCGGATTCACGCCACTGTGAGCCTGCACAGCAAAGGGCCAGCGTTGACAGTCATTGAACTGATCGAACAGGCTACCAGTCGTCTGAGTGCTGCCGGTTTGACACTGGCCAATGGTTTCGGCCAGGGTACCCTCAGCGCGTTTGACGAAGCCGCCTGGCTCGTGCTTTGGCGACTGGGGTTACCTTTGCATGACCTGGATGCAGTAGCAAACCAGCCTGTAAGCCATCAGAATCAAGCGCTAGTAGCTATGCTTTTAGAAGCACGCATTGCCACTCGCAAACCGTTGGCCTACGTGACGAATGAGGCCTGGCTGCAAGGAGTGGCGTTTTATGTCGATGAGCGGGTGATCATTCCGCGCTCCTTTATTGCCGAGCTGCTGGTTGACGAAAGCATTGACCCCTGGCTTAGCGAACAAACTCACCGCGTGCTGGACTTGTGTACCGGCAACGCCAGTCTGGCGGTATTGGCAGCCATGGCCTACCCCGATGTGGTGATTGATGCGGCTGACATCAGCGCTGATGCACTGGCAGTGGCACGCATCAATGTTGACAAACACGAACTGGCTGGGCGCATCACGCTGATTGAGTCCGATGGCCTGGCTGCTTGCCAGGGTCCATATGACCTGATTTTGTGCAACCCACCCTATGTCAACGCGCAAACAATGGCCACCTTGCCCGCTGAGTTCAAGGCCGAACCAGCGCTTGCTCTTGACGGCAATATTTCCAGCGGCACTGACGGTATGGACTTTATTCGGCAGATCTTTCTAAACATTTCAGCGCATATGAGCGAAAATGCAGTGTTGGTACTGGAAATAGGCAACGAGCGCGAAAACTTTGAACGCGCCTTCCCTGCGCTAGAGCCCCTGTGGTTCGAGACAAGCGCCGGTCCAGACCAGGTGTTGCTGTTAACACGGCAACAACTTCTTTTCCAATAAAACGAAGTCATTCAACGCAGAGGCGCAGAGAACGCAGAGCAAGACGAGGAAGGAAAAGAAAATGATTTGTTCTTCAATCTCTGCGAACCTCGGCGTTCT
>JAYVPR010000241.1:0-6947 GCA_043757245.1 Polaromonas sp.
ATTTTCTTAACACGTGCTTCGATATCGCTCATAGTTCCGCCCAAGGGGTAGTAAATTAATCCGTGATTTTAGCGCGTTAGAGGCAAGCCCCTAAGCACCCGGTTGATCGCTTCGCCGGACGGATAAAAACCGGCTTGCGTTTGCAGCGTTTTAGCACTGCAAAATGATACCCACACTACATATACATGCCACCATTGACATGAATTTCCTGCCCTGTGATGTACGACGCATGCGGGCTGGCCACAAAGACTACAGCATGCGCCACATCTTGCGGCTTGCCCAAATGACCTAATGGAATTTGCCCGATCAGCGCTTTTTGCTGCTCTTCACTGAGCCCGCTGGTCATGTCGGTTTCAATAAAGCCAGGCGCAATGCAATTGACCGTGATGTTGCGTGAACCCAGCTCTCTGGCCAGCGCCCGCGTCATCCCCGCCACACCGGCCTTGGCTGCTGCGTAATTCGATTGCCCGGCGTTTCCTGAGCTGCCAACGACGGACGTGATGTTGATGATGCGGCCATAGCGCTGCTTCATCATGGTGCGCATAACACCGCGACTCATGCGGAAAACGGCTTTCAAATTGGTATCAATGACCGCATCCCAATCGTCGTCTTTCAGGCGCATGGCCAGCATGTCCCGGGTAATACCGGCATTGTTCACCAGCACATGCAAGCCGCCATGTTCTTTTACGATGGTGTCAATCAGTGCCTCCGCAGCCGGCGCATCATTCACGTTCAGGTTTTTACCAACGCAGCCTGGAAAAGTCGCGAGAACCTGGCTGATTTTGGCGGCGCCTGCATCGCTGGTTGCCGTTCCAATGACTTTCAGACCTTTTTTAGCCAGCTCCATGGCAATGGCAGCACCGATACCGCGCGTTGCGCCCGTGACCAAGGCGATCTGGCCTTCAAACTTCATATCGTTCATAGCAGCATTTCTTTCACTTGGGTCATAGAGGCGGGGTCAAACAGGGGCGCACCCGTCAAATCAACATCAATCCGCTTCACCAGGCCCGCCAGCACTTTGCCCGGCCCACATTCAATGAAGTGACCAACACCGTGCGCTTTGATGGCTTGCACACACTCCACCCAGCGCACAGCACCAAAAGCCTGGCGATACAGGGCATCACGAATGCGCGCTGCATCGGTTTCAATAGTCACGTCAATGTTGTTGATAAGCGGAATCTGCAAGGGCGCGAAGAATGTTTCAGCCAGTCTGGCTTTGAGTTTCTCAGCGGCAGGCTTCATGAGGCTGGAGTGAAAAGGCGCTGAGACCTGCAGCAGCAACGCGCGTTTTGCACCTTCGGCTTTGAGAACCTCACACGCCTTGTCAACGGCCGCTTTGCTGCCGGCAATCACGGTTTGCATCGGGTCGTTGAAGTTAACCGCCTCAACCACCTCGCCTTCTTGTAGATCAAACTGGCCCGCAGCCTCAGTTATTTGAGCGCATATAGCTATTATTTTTGTAGCGTTTAAGCCAAGTATGGCGGCCATCGCACCTGTGCCCACAGGTACTGCATCTTGCATGGCCTGAGCCCGAAAGCGCACCAATGGCGCAGCCTGGGTCAAGCTCAAGGCGCCGCTGGCAACCAGCGCAGCATATTCTCCCAATGAATGACCCGCAACAAAAGCCGGCGCCAGGCCTGTCTCAGTCATCCACACGCGGTATGCGGCCACGCCTGCAACTAACATGACGGGCTGGGTGTTGGTGGTCATCGCCAGTTCTTCCTTGGGGCCGTCCTTGATCAAGCGAGCCACATCCTGACCCAAGGCATCGGATGCTTCTTGAACGGTTTGCACCACCACAGGGTGGTCGCCCCAGGCATCCAGCATCCCGACGGATTGCGAGCCCTGACCGGGAAATACAAAAGCGAATGGTTTCAATGAGGACTCCTGTTAACGAAACGCTTGAACACAGTTTGCGAGCATTTTATAAAAACCTACAACGACATATCCCAAGGCAAAGGCAGACAGCCAGGGATCCAGCAAATAGTCCCACAGGTTGCCAGACTCCATCAACCCAGCACTCCAGGCCAGCAAAGCCAGCGCAACCAGCGTGGGTAGAACGCGTAGGCCCATCCAGGCACTGACCCCGCTGAGTACGAGCAAAACTGAGAAGAACCACCACGAACCCCAGCCCAAACGGTACGCGTCCCAATCGCCCCAGCCCAACGCCGTGGGATACAAAAGCAAAGCTGCAACGCCAATCACAACCAGCAGCGCCGTTAGTTCACGCTTGCCAATAGCCGCCATATCAAACAAGCGGTGGCACAAGCTCCAGACGCTTAACACCAGCAAAGTGATGCTCAAGTCACCGATGAAGCCGCGAAAAAAGCCGGCAATCGCAATATTGGTACCGGGCATTGGAACAAGCAGCGCGATGAAAAGCGCCAATATCCAGGCTTTCGCCCATCCTTTCACCCAAACAGGCCGCAGAAAACTTTTCTGGTGTCCGAAACGACCGAGACGACCGAAACAGAGCGCTCCGGCGCACAAAGCCACAGCCATGCTGGCTAGGGCAAACGCATCGGTAAAAGCGATCATGAGCCTGAGCCTGGTGACTGGAAATTGGACAGATCAAACTGAATGTGCTTGATACGGGTTCGGTGCCAGGTGTAGACCAGATGCAAATTTCCATCGCTTGATTGCAGCAGAAAGGGGTAAGAAAACTCTTGTGCGCAGCTTGTGTCACCGCACAGTTGCCTTTGAGCGCTGGCAACATAAGCGGCTACTTGCGGCTGAGTCGCCCCTTTTGATGCAAGCTCAGCACCCAACAATGCGGCATAGTCTTTGATGCTCAATGGGCTGCCCAGACTTTTGTTTTGGCTAGTTGGCTCTACGGCTATCTCTTTGGCAACAGGATCACCCAACTTGATCAAGGCCAGCTTGTCACGCCCTGCGCTGGTGGGGTTAAGCGCCAGCCAGCGCGAGCCGTCTTGCAGCACCGCCCCTGCCAGCGCTGAATTGGGGTTGTGCACAGCCATGGCAGCGGCATTCGACCAGGTTTGCCCGGCATCTTGGGTCGTGCTGCTCATGACTCGTCCGCCTTGCGCCGCACGCATAAAAGCATGAGCCGTTTGGGCACTGCTTGCCAACACCACCGGCTGCAAGCTGGTTTGGCTGCCCGGAATACGCACCTTGTCGACAACGCGCCCATTGGCGTCTATGCGCAGCACTTCAGCAAACTTGGTGATGAACTCATGGTAGACAGGCAAGCTGATTTGCCCTTGCGTCATGGCCACAGGCGCAGCTTTAACCAGTGTGCTGATGTTTAAAAACGGCGACGTGACCAACCGTTTAGGCGTGCTCCATGTCGCGCCCTCGTCCACTGAGTGCGACCATGTGATGGCGCTACCCGCCCAGCCACCGAGCGAGACATTGACCATCCACAAATGGAGCGAACCATCAAGCGCGCGTGCTATCACAGGGTTCCCAATTTTTTTAATGTAACGCTGTAAGCCACGCTGGAGTTGGGCTCTGTCAAACAAGCTGGCCTCTGGGCCCCATTGCTGGCTAGTCTTGCCAAATACCGCAGTTTGAATGGTCACGTCCGCAGCGCCCTCTCGCGAGCCTGAAAACCACACCGCCCGCAAACTGCCATCTCGCAATTCAACCACTGAGGCAGCATGGACGGCCTTGCCCGGAACGCTGGAAACAAATTGCGCTTGAAAGCCTGGTGTTCTATCGGACCCAGGCAATTGCACCTTGGGCAAAGCTTGCACGGCAGGGACTACCGGGGCTACTGGTACTACAAACGTTGCTTGCGTTGGGCGATTAAAAACTTTAAAAGCCGCCGCCGCAAAAGCGATAAGTACCAGTCCCGCCAGTAGGAAGTTGCGGCTGACGTCATTCATACGAAAGGTCATCTGGGGACTTCTGGAAATTCAGATTTGCGGGATGAAGTGCTAGGCGGACGGCGCGGAGCACACCGGAACGTACGCCAGTACGTGAGGATTGAGAGCACCGCCCAACGACGCAATTCGCCCGCAAATTGAATTTATAGAAGTCCCCATCTCAGTAATTGAGAAGCACCGCGCCCCAAGTAAAACCACCGCCCACGCCTTCCAGCATCAGCGTGTCACCTTTTTTGATCTTGCCGCTGCGCACCGATACATCAAGCGCCAGGGGAATCGATGCGGCTGAGGTGTTGCCATGCTGATCGACGGTGACGATCAGCTTTTCAAGCGGTAGCTTGAGCTTTTTAGCAGTGCTTTGCATGATGCGGATGTTGGCCTGGTGCGGAATCAGCCAGTCAATATCAGCGTCCGTCAAATTGGCTTTGGCCAAGGCAGTGCGGGCTGCGCTCTCCAGTACGCCTACCGCCAGCTTGAAGACGGCTTGGCCGTCCATTTTTAGCAACGCGTCGCCCATCACCTTGCCACCCGACACATTGCCCGGCACGCACAAAATGCCCACGTGCTTGCCGTCAGCATGCAAGTCACTGGCCAAAATGCCGGGTGTGTCAGAGGCTTCAAGCACCACCGCGCCCGCGCCGTCGCCGAACAGCACGCAGGTCGTGCGGTCCGAGAAATCAAGAATCCGCGAAAAGACTTCTGCGCCTATCACCAGGGCTTTGCTGGCGCTGCCCACTTTGATCATCGCGTCAGCAACGCTGAGTGCGTACACAAAACCGCTGCAAACCGCCTGAATGTCAAACGCCGGGCAACCGGCGATACCCAGCTTGTTTTGCAAAATGCAGGCGGCTGATGGGAACACCATGTCAGGGGTAGACGTGGCCACAATGATGAGGTCAATATCGCCAGCCTGCAAACCAGCGGCTTGCAAAGCGTTTTTTGCCGCTTCAGCACCCAAGTCGCTGCAAGACACGTCGGGCGCCGCAAAATGCCGGGCGTGAATGCCTGTGCGTTCAACAATCCAGTCGTCAGAGGTCTCAATACCTGTGGCGGCAAGCCGCTTGGCCAAATCAGCGTTGGTCAGTCGCTGGGGCGGCAAATAACTGCCAGTGCCGGTAATACGTGAGTAAATTGACATTAACGTGCCATCAAAAAAACAGAGGAGTAGAGGTTAGGAGCCGAGAAAGAACAAGATGGACAATGTTCAAGTTATTTTTGCTCGGTGACTTAGCGCCAGAAGTTACCGTCTAATGTAACGCGGCGGCTTCTTTTGAAGTTTGCAAGTCGGCCTCAAAAGGCGACGAAGGCGGAGAAGGCGGCGCTACGAGTATGGGAGCAGCATGGGCAATGCGCTCGCGCACACGCTCCAGCAAGTTATTGCGCGCAGCGTCATAAGCCCTGTTGAGCGCCCGCTCAAAAGCAAAAGCATCTGCCGAGCCATGACTCTTAAACACCAATCCCTGCAAGCCCAACAACGCGGCACCGTTATAACGCCTGTGATCCATCCGATTTTTAAATGCCGTTAGCACCGGATAAGCAACGATGGCTGCAAATTTGGTGAATATATTGCGCGAAAACTCATCCTTCATGAAGCTGCCGATCATGCTGGCCAGTCCTTCACTGGTTTTTAGAGCCACATTGCCAACAAAACCGTCACACACCACGATATCTGTAGTGCCTTTGAAAATATCGTTACCTTCAACATTTCCGTAAAAATTCAAATCGCCGGACTTAGCAGCAGATCGCAGCAGATCACCTGCTTTTTTAATCACTTCACTGCCTTTTATCGCCTCTTCGCCAATATTAAGCAAGCCAACACTGGGCGCCTGATTGTTGGTAATAGCAGCCACCAAGGCCGAGCCCATCACGGCAAACTGTAGCAGATGGTCTGCAGTGCAATCAACATTCGCACCCAGGTCGAGTACTGTGGTTGCGCCACCTGCCGCGTTGGGCAGCTGGGTGGCGATGGCGGGTCTGTCAATGCCGTCCATGGTTTTCAGTACATACCGGGCAATCGCCATCAGCGCGCCTGTGTTGCCAGCGGACACTGCCGCTTGTGCCATGCCGGCTTTAACCTGGTTAACGGCCACCCGCATGGATGAGTTTTTCTTGCGCCGCAGGGCAATTTCGATCGAGTCGTCCATGCTGACAACTTCGCTGGCATCCACCATCTGGCAGCGGGGGTTACTGTTAAGTTGCGCGTACAGCGGGTGCGCCTGAATCGCGGCGGATTGCCCGACAAAAATCACGCCAGCCCCGGCATGACCCTCAAGAAAAGCCAACGTTGCGGGCAGCGTGACGGCTGTACCAAAATCCCCACCCATCGCATCGACAGCTATGCAGATCATAGGAAGATCGGCCCAATCAGGAATTCAAACGATAAAAAAAAGAAAAGCCCGCATAGTTAGTGCGGGCCCGTGCATGAAGCAATAAATTACGCTTCAGATTTTGTTTTCAGCACCTTGCGGCCACGATAAAAGCCGGTCGGGCTGATGTGATGGCGCAAGTGGATTTCACCCGTTGTGGACTCTACTGCAATGCCTGGAACATTCAGCGCATTGTGTGAGCGGTGCATACCGCGCTTGGAAGGTGATTTTTTGTTCTGCTGGACGGCCATAATGCGCTCCTGATCAAACAATGTGAGTTCACACTGCCTGAGAATGTAAGGTTGTAAAATTTGTAAATTGCGCACCGGGTAAGCACGCCAAGCCTCGGATTATAGCGCGGATAAACCAGAAATGGGGCAATCAGAAAGCGCAATCAGGAACCGCTAGGAACCGCTGAGGGGCAGGCAAGCGAGTTATTTGTTTTTAAATACTTTTTCTTTAGCTTTTCTTCAACTGGGCCAATGCGGCAAAAGGGTTGGGTTTGCCTACCATATCGCCGGGCACGTCAATAACCCCTGCGCTAAACGCGGGCAACTCAGGGCACTCGTCGTGCATGGGCACCAGCGGCAAAGCCATCAGCAGTTCGTCCTCCAGTACGGCCAACATGTCAAACTGCGGCGTCAACACCAGCAAATCTTCCTCGGATGCATCGTCTTCAGCCATGGCAATGTCTTCGGTTGCCACAAAACGGTACCACTGGTCAACTTGCAAA
>JAYVPR010000242.1:0-6901 GCA_043757245.1 Polaromonas sp.
GAGGATCCTCGATCAATGATGAGTTCGCGGCAGCCTTGGTTGTCGCTCTGCACTGGCCTGCCGATGCCGGGTTGATGCGTTAAAACATCAAGCGCGTCAAAAATGAAGTCTACAAGCTCCGTAGCTGTTGGGTCACCCGCCACCTCAAGAAAGTCTTGCAGGCGCTCTAAGTCTATGGCCGCTGCTTTGGCAATTCGAATCGAAAAAGAAGTCATACACCACGCCAAGGTCTTAGAGGTGGACGTGGCGTACTTCTATCTTTGGCTCGAGCTTTGAGATATGTTTTAACTTCTTCCCACTCGTAGGCCATGCCACTTTCTTGTACTTCTTCAAAAGAAGCCTGAGCGTCGAGGTCGAACTGCTCACGCAGTCGCGTGCGCTGAGTTGCTTCACTGAGCGTCTTGACCATAAAAGCATGCGCACTAACGCCCGCCTTGCGTGCGCTTTCGTCAATTTGCGCTTTCACGCTGGCGGGAAGCTTGATGCTGGTGGGAACGGTTTTTTCAAGGGGCTGGATGGCATTGGACATGCTGATTTACCTTAGAAAATTAGCGGTAGTCAAAAGTGACTACCGCTGTAGTGTAGCTGCTTTATCAAAGATGGGCACCGCTTACTCTGCTGCATTACCGCACAGCGACAGCAGCACGCCGCGCCACAATGCATCGCGCTAATACATCGCGCTTTTCATACGGCTCTGTATCTTGCCTGCCGCTCACACCTTCCTGAACCGAGGCCAAGACCATCACGATATGAGCAGCTGGAGTTCTGTTAAGCCTTCAGGCCAGTCGCCCAGCCCGCTGTCGGCATTGATGTGGCCACGCTCGCCAGTTTCAATGAACGTTGCATGCCACGCCGATGCAAAACACTGCGCCATGTCAATGCTGCAAAACGGGTCGTTGCTAGACGCGAAAACCGTGCTTTTAAAAGGCAGTTTTTGCAGGGCAACAGCCCAGCCGGGCAGCATTTGGCGAATGTCTTCACGCTGTGTGTCGGGCGTGGCCACCAGCAGTGCAGCCTTGACGAGATGCGTGTTTTTAGAATGCGCCGCCCATGCTGCGACTGTCAGGCAACCCAGGCTGTGGGCGACCAGCACGGCAGGTTCAGTGCAACTGAGCAGTACATCTTCAAGCCGCGCGATCCAGTCGCCGCGCAGTGGGCGCTGCCAATCGTGCTGCTCAACGCGGGTGAAACCGTGGCTACGCTCCCAGCGGCTTTGCCAATGGTCTGGGCCACGGTTTTGCCAGCCAGGAAGGATCAGGACGTTGCTTGGGCTCACGGATGCGTTAATTTTTAATATTATTTTGATAGCTGCTTACGCCCGTATTTATTGGGCTAGAGGCATATTTGAACCCTAAAAATGGCATTTTTGTCACATCTTTTTAATACGTTCAACCATTTCTTCGGCAAACGCCACAAACGCCTGCGCGCCTTTGGACGACGGGTCAAACACCACCCCTGGCAAACCGTAGCTGGGCGCTTCGGCCAAGCGCACGTTGCGGGGGATGACCGTGTTGAACACCTTGTCGCCAAAATGATCTTTCAGCTGCTCGCTGACCTGCTGCTGCAGCGTAATGCGCGGGTCAAACATGACTCTGAGCAAACCGATGATGGCGAGGTCTTTGTTCAAATTGGCATGCACTTGCTTGATGGTGTTGACCAGATCCGTCAGACCTTCGAGGGCAAAGTATTCGCACTGCATCGGCACCACGACACCGTGGGCGCAGCACAAGCCGTTCAACGTCAGCATGCTCAGCGATGGCGGACAGTCAATCAGCACAAAGTCATAAGCGGCATCGACTTCAGCCAGCGCCAGTTTCAAGCGCTTTTCGCGGCGCTCGACATCGACCAGTTCCACCTCTGCCCCAGCCAGCTCGCGGTTGGCGCCCAGAATGTCGTAGCTGCATCCGCCGTCAATCAGTTTCTGACTGGTGACTTTGGCCTCGTTAATCGATGCCGACTCAAGCAGCACGTCGTACACGGTATAGGTCAGCTTGCGCTTGTCCACGCCCGAGCCCATGGTGGCATTGCCCTGTGGGTCCAGGTCAATCATCAAGACCCGCTGGCCGACTTTGGCCAAGCCGGCAGCCAGATTGACCGTGGTCGTGGTTTTGCCCACACCACCTTTTTGATTTGCTACGCAGAAGATTTTGGCCATGTTAATAGACCCCCACGCTTTTCGCTTCGCCGCTCTTCGAGAACGCTTCGCGTAATGCGCTGCCCCCCGAGGGGGCTAATTTCCCTTGGCGCGACCCGGCGGGAAATTCTTTATTGCTCATTTTTTTAATTTTCATTTGGAGATAGCTAGCTTGAGCCCAAAGCCGATCAGAAAAACACCGGCCGCCTTGTTCAGAAAGCCCGAGACCCTGGGGTTGGCGCGAATACGCTCGGCAAAAAACGTGGTGAGCAGTACCGACGTTAGCCCATACAAAAACGTGAGCCCGGCGATGGTGGCAGCCATCACGCCGAAGGTGGTCATGCCTAGGTGCGTTTTGGGGTCAACAAACAGCGGGAAGAAGGCCATGTAAAACACAATCGCCTTGGGGTTGAGCAGCGTGATGAACAGGGCCTGGGAGAAATAGTGGCGCGGTTTGATTTGCAAAATGGGCGCATCGCCGGGCTTGGCGATCAACATTTTGATGCCCAACCAAGCCAGATAAACCGCACCCGACCATTGAACAATATGAAATGCCGTGGGGTAAGCCACCATCACAGCTGACACGCCCGCGACTGCCGCCCACAACAGGACTTGGTCACCCGCAATCACGCCAAAAGTGGCGCCCAGACCCCCAGCGACACCACCCTTGCTGGTTGAGGTTATCAACGCCAGGTTGCCCGGGCCGGGAATCAACAGAAAAACGATGATGGCGACAACGAAAGAGGTGTAGTCAGCGATACCGAAAAATGAGGCGGACATGAGGTGATTTTCTATGGTTTGTGCTGTGAGTTTACGTCACAGCGGAAAAGAGGAATACATTTAACGCGGAGAAGAGGAGGTACGCGGAGGACGCGGGGAATACCAAATACAAATAAAACCCCCTTTGTATTTTCCTCCTCCGCGTCCCCCGCGTTCTCCTGCCCTCCGCGTTGGAATCCCCGTCTTACTTCTTCCTCATCCATACCACGCACCGCTCGGCATCCAGCCCCGGCACCTGCAGTTGTTCCACGTGAAACACCTCAACGCTTGGCGGCAGCACGGCCATCTCGTCCACCGGGCGCTTGCCTTTCATTGCCATCCACGCGCCCGTTGGGGCAAGCGCTTTGCCCGACCATTGTGTGAAGTCAATCAAAGATGCAAACGCACGCGAGCAAATCACGTCAAAGGGCTGCTCTATAGTCTCCACTCTGGCGTGCATCCCAACCAAGTTTGGCAACTTTAATTCAAGGGCTACCTGCTTGATAAACGTCGCTTTTTTAGCGACCGTGTCGACGCAAGTAACCGTTATCACGGGGCAACAGATCGCAATAACAGCCCCAGGCAAGCCAGCACCCGAGCCGACATCCAGCACGCTTCCTTGTGTCATGTGCCGTTGCAACGGCAAAATCACCGCCAGACTGTCCAGCAAATGGTGCGTCATCATCTCCGCCGGGTCACGTACGGCGGTCAGGTTGTAGACTTTGGTCCACTTGCCAATAAGCGCCTGGTAGGCCAGCAACTGGCCAATCTGCTTGTCATTGAGCTCAAGTCGCAGCTGCTTTAGCCCAGCGCGAAGGGTCGCTTCCTCACTGCTCATGCATCAGCTTTTTCTGGTGCCGCCAATGGGTTCACTGATGACGTTGTGTGTTCCCACAAATTTTTCTTCAAATGCACCAACAGCAGCGAAACGGTCGCAGGCGTGATGCCTGAGATGCGCGAGGCCAAACCCAATGTTTCGGGTCGATGTTTGGCCAGTGTTTGGCGCGCTTCAAAGCTCAAGGCCTGCACTTGCAGGTAGTCGAGCTCGGGCGGGAGTTTTAGGTTCTCGTAATGCGCAGCGCGCTCGACCTCCACCTTTTGCAGGTCAATGTAGCCCGCGTATTTGGCTGTGATCTCGATTTGCTCGATCACGCTTTTATCTGCCGTGGCTGAAATGTCGGGGGTGCCGTACTTGCCGCCATCCAGACTCATCAGTCCGGCATAGTTCACATCTGGCCTGCGCAACAAGTCGGCCAGGTTGTATTCCCGCTCTATCGCTTTGCCCAGCACGCGTTCAGCCTCAGCTAACGGCAAGTTGTTTGGGTTCACCCAAATGCTGCGAAGGCGCTGTGTTTCACGTGAAACAGCATCGCGCTTGCGGTTGAAGGCATCCCAGCGCGCGTCGTCAACCAGCCCCAGCTCCCTGCCCTTTTCAGTCAGTCGCATGTCGGCATTGTCTTCGCGCAGCATCAACCTGAACTCGGCCCGGCTGGTAAACATGCGGTACGGCTCGGTCACGCCCTTGGTGATCAGGTCATCGACCAGCACACCCAGATACGCTTCGTCGCGCTTGGGCAGCCAGGCGCCACCATGATCGTTGGGCAAGCCACCGAGTGCCCTACACTGCAAAGCCGCGTTGATCCCGGCAAACATGCCTTGGGCTGCAGCCTCTTCATAGCCCGTGGTGCCGTTGATCTGCCCGGCAAAAAACAAGCCGCCAATGGCCCGGGTTTCAAAGCTGGTCTTCAGGGCGCGCGGGTCAAAGTAATCGTATTCAATCGCGTAGCCGGGCCGCAGGATGTGGGCGTTTTCCATCCCCACCATCGAGCGCACCAGCTCGTACTGAATGTCAAACGGCAGGCTGGTTGAAATGCCGTTCGGGTAAATCTCGTGCGTGGTCAGCCCCTCAGGCTCCAGGAAAATCTGGTGCGCGTCCTTGTCGGCAAAGCGGTTTATTTTGTCTTCCACGCTTGGGCAGTAACGCGGGCCCACGCCATCAATCTTGCCGGTAAACATCGGGCTACGGTCAAACCCGCTGCGAATGATGTCGTGCGTGCGGGGGTTGGTGTGGGTGATGTAGCAAGGCACTTGCTCCGGGTGCTTGATGTTCGCACCCATGAAGCTAAACACCGGCACGTCCCCAAGCGTGCCACCGGGCATACCATCCCCGGGCTGCGCCATGCACTTGCTAAAGTCGATTGTGCGGCCATCAATGCGCGGCGGCGTGCCGGTTTTCAAGCGGCCTTGCGGCAGCTTGAGTTCCTTCAGCCGTGCTGACAGCGACACCGCAGGCGGGTCACCCGCCCTGCCCGCAGAATAGTTTTGCAGGCCAACATGAATCTTGCCGTCGAGGAAAGTCCCTGCCGTCAGCACCACTGTGCGGCTGCGAAACTTGATACCAACTTGCGTGACCGCGCCTACGACCCGGTCGCCCACTCCGTCAGATTCAACCATCAGGTCGTCCACCGCCTGCTGAAACAGCCACAAGTTAGGCTGGTTCTCCAGCATCCGGCGAATAGCTGCCTTGTACAGAATGCGGTCAGCCTGTGCCCGGGTTGCGCGCACCGCCGGGCCTTTCGAGCTGTTCAGGATGCGGAACTGAATGCCGCCCTCGTCGGTTGCCAGCGCCATCGCCCCGCCCATCGCATCGACTTCTTTGACCAGATGGCCTTTGCCAATACCCCCGATCGACGGGTTGCAGCTCATTTGGCCCAGGGTCTCGATGTTGTGGCTTAGGAGCAAGGTTTTGCAGCCCATGCGCGCACTGGCCAGCGCCGCCTCAGTGCCCGCATGGCCACCGCCGACGACGATCACGTCAAATTCTTGTGGGTAAAACATTCAGGCCTCAATCAA
The DNA here is from genome assembly GCA_043757245.1 of Polaromonas sp. Lineage (GTDB taxonomy): Bacteria > Pseudomonadota > Gammaproteobacteria > Burkholderiales > Burkholderiaceae_C > Polaromonas. Next base: position 5,747 of record JAYVPR010000242.1, read on the forward strand.
TTCTGTTTTTAAACCCACCGTTTGCGCCGCCGCCGCCTGGCGTTTATCGGCCGTCACAAACAGGTCAACCCGCGCCGCCTGCGCTGTGCCAATGTGCAGCGCGTCCATGCCGCGCAGGCTGGCAAGGCGCATGGCGGCAATCGCATAACGCTCTGCTTGGTTCGACAGTGGCATCACAGCCAGCTCATCAAAATCAGCATGAATATTTGCCAGCACCCGCGCATATTCGTCATTGCTGAAAGCGCCTTCACGCCACTGGCGCGTCAACGCTGAGGCAACTTCAGTCTTGCAATGCACAGCCGCCGTGACGGCGCTGGCAGACACCTGTAATTCCAACACCCGGTTAACACCTGCCTCACCGCTGTAGCGCTTAAAGAGTGCTGACGCATCAAACAAGATATTCATCACCCGCCGCTCTCGCGCTCTTCAATGATCATTTGCGCGCCCGATTTGCTGGGTGGTTTGAGGTAATTGAGCGGCTCAATCGGCACCTTCCAGCGCGGTACTTTTTGCGCCTCTTGCGGCTGCATCGGCACTAGCTCAGCCACTGGCTTGCCGTGGCGCAAAATGCGCACGGTTTCGCCTTTTTCGACCAAGTCAATCATGGCTGAGGTGTTGGCGCGGAATTCACTCAAAGGGACGCTGATAGGCGTATGGGCAGGGGAAGTTTGCATTTTGTACAAAATTAGTTATTTTGTACATTTTAACTACTTTTGAGGCACCGTGGTCGGAAACCCCCTAGGAGCCTGGGCGGCGCTTGAGCTGTCGTAAAGTAATCGGCATACTGATATTGATCCGGCCTTGTGACGTGTAAATTCTGTATCCGTTCGCCCCAAGCTTGGCCTGTCCTGAGTCTGTCGAAGAGCTTCCTCATGCGAGACAAGCCTCGACAGACCCAACCCAAACAGGATGTTGACACTTCAACAGGCGGAATCAATAAAAATAGGCTTTTTGAATATTGAAAAAGCCTGTAGCCGAACAACAACAAGCGCAGGAAGCTATTAATTTAGTAGCTACTTGCACGCATTGCCTACACCCGTATTCATTGGACAACCGCCTAGCAGCCTGTCGGACTTAAGTCGTCGAAAGCGAAAATCGGCCCCAGCGAGGATAGTTTTTGACGTTTTCGCATCCCAATATCTGGATATTGGGTAA